>JBDTKQ010000080.1:0-22596 GCA_039935235.1 Caulobacteraceae bacterium | reverse complement strand
CCGGCCCACACTTTGCCGCCCCGCTCCGCGAACGCGGCCAGGCCCCGCCGCCGCCCCGTTCTCGCCATCCGCGTCCGCCCCTCCCGTCGATCGTCAAAGTCGCGCTTCATCTTGCCGGCCGGACCGTTAAGAGGGGGTGACTGTGACCGACCGCCCGCGAGATTCGCAAGGGCGTGGGGCGAGGAGACGACATGGACGATCTGATCGAGGGCTATCACCGGTTCCGCCAGACCGTGTGGCCGGCGGAGCGGGCCCGCTACGAGACCCTCGCGCGGCGGGGGCAGAGCCCCAAGGCCCTGGTGTTGGCCTGTTCGGATTCCCGGGTGGATCCATTGCGGGTCTTCGGCGCCGCGCCCGGGGAATTGTTCGTGGTGCGCAATATCGCCGGTCTCGTGCCGGTCTGCAGCCCCGACGGCGGCTGCCACGGCACGAGCGCTGCCCTCGAATACGGGGTGCGGGTGCTCGGGGTGGAGCGGGTGGTGGTTCTCGGCCACGCCCGTTGCGGCGGCGTAAAGGCGATGGTCGAGGGCGCGCCGGCGGAGGCGCGCGACTTCGTCGAGCCGTGGATGGCCGCCGCAGCCCCGGCGCTGCGCGCGGTCACCGAGCGGGGCGAGAAGGGCGATCTGCTCGAACTGTGCGAGACCGAGGTGGTGCGGCTGTCCCTCGCCAATCTGATGACCTTCCCGTGGATCGCCCAGGCCGCCGCCGCCGGGCGCCTCACCCTCCACGGCTTCCGCTTCGCCATCGAGACCGGCGTGCTCGAGCGGGTCGAGGATGGGGGCCTCGTTCCGGTGGGGTGACGGCGGCCGGTCCCCGTCACAGCTTGACGCGCGCCATCCCCGCGGCGTTGTACCGCGGTCCGGCGGTCCCGCCGTTCGGCGCCGCGGTGGCGATCGTCGCGAGATCCTCGGCGCTCAACGACAACTCCGGCGCGCCCACGCTGTCCCGCATCGTCTGGGTCCGCTTCACGCCGGGAATGGGGACGATGTCGTCGCCCTGGGCCAGAAGCCAGGCCAAGGCGACCTGGGCGTTCGACACACCGTGTCGCCCCGCCACGGAGGGGATGGCGTCGACGATAGCCAGGTTGCGAGGCATGTTCTGCGCCGAGTAACGGGGGTCGTTGCGGCGCCAGTCGTCGGCCGGGAGGTCGGCGAGCGCGCGGATACCGCCGGCGAGAAAGCCACGACCCAGGGGGCTGTAGGGGACGAAGCCGATGCCATGCCGGCGGCAGACCGGCAGGATTTCGTCCTCCACATCGCGCTCCCAGATCGAATACTCGCTCTGCACGGCGGCGATGGGGTGGACCTTGGCCGCGCGGCGGATCGTTTCCGGCCCGGCCTCCGACAGGCCGATGTGGCGAATCTTGCCCTCCTTGACGAGCTCGGCCAGGCCGCCGACCGTCTCCTCGATGGGTGTCTTGGGATCGACCCGGTGCTGGTAGAACAGATCGATCGTGTCGATCCCGAGCCGTTTCAGCGACCCCTCGCACGCGCGGCGGGCGTTCTTTGCGCCGCCATCGATGCCGACCGGCTTGCCGTCCTCCCAGAGCATCGCGAACTTGGTGGCGATCGCCAGTCCCTCGCGCCGGCCCTTGATGGCGCGTCCGACGAGCTCTTCATTGGTGAACGGCCCGTACATCTCGGCGGTGTCGAAGAAGGTGACGCCAAGGTCGATGGCCTCGTGGATGGTGCGTACCGACTCGCCCTCGTCCGCATGTCCGTAGACGATATTGCCGCCGCTCATCATGGGCATGCAGCCGATGCCGATCGCCGATACGTCGAGGCCGGCGGCCAGGGTGCGGTGCTTCATTGGGTTGTCCTTCGGAACAGCGTCGGGCCGGCCATGGGGCCGCACCGCAAGGCGCAGATGGGAACGGCGGACCCACCCCGCCAGTCGGTCACGTGCGCGGATGGGGGGCGGGCGCCGCCAGAGGCGCCATCGCCGGCCGCAATCCGGCCAGGGCCACGAGGAACCCAACGCCGACGAGGCCGGCGGTCGCGGCGTAGGCGATGCCGAACAGGCGAAGGCTGATGCCGCCCTCGCCCCGACCGCCGGAAGCCAGCACCGACAGGGCGACCGCGGCGCCGAGGGGCACGCCGATCTGCTGAACGGTGAACAGGATGGCCGAGGCGACCCCTTGCTGGTCGGCGGGCACGTCGGCGGTGGCCTCGCCCATGAGGGCGACGAACGACAGCAGGCTACCGAAGGCGCAGATCACGCTCCACGGAGCCACGGCGGTCATATAGCTTCCCCGACCGCTGTTCGCCGCCAGCAGGACCAGGCCGGCGAGATAGATGGCGAAACCGAACCACACCACCGTCCGCCTTGGAAAACGGGCCATCGCCGCCGGGGCGATCTGGCCGGCGAGGATCACCGAGGCGGCGTAGGGCATCATGCCCAGTCCCGAGGCGAAGGCGCTCAAATGCAGGCCGGTTTGCATGTAGAGGCTGATAAGCACGAAGAGGCCGCCCACTCCAGCCAGGTGGAGCCCGCCGACGGCGGTCGCGGCGGCGAAGTTGCGGCGGCGAAAGAGGCTCGGCGGAGCGAGCGGTCGGGCGACACGGCCCTCGACCACCCAGAACGCGGCGAAGGCGGCGAGGCTGGTGGCCAGCAGGGCCCACGCCACCGCCGATCCAGCGCCCAAACGGCCGGCCAGCGAGATGGCCACCAGAAGGCAGGCGGTTCCCGCGCTGATCAGGACCGCGCCGAGGGTGTCGATGCTGGCCTCGGCGCCGATCTTGCGGGCCACGGGCGGGACCGCGCGAAGGGTGAGGGCGATGGCTGCCGCCACGATCGGCGGATTGAGCAGGAAGTCGGCGCGCCAGCCGAAGCGGGTCGTCAGAGCCCCGCCCAAAAGCAGGCCGACGATGAGCGACAGGCCCTGCATGATCCCGAAGACGCCCAGGGCGCGGTGGCGCGGCGCTCCTTCGGGGACGAGGGTGTTGATCAGCGAGAAATTCGCCGGAGCGAGGATGGCGCCGCCCAGCCCCTGAAGCGCGCGGGCGGCGATCAGCACGGCGAAGCCGGGCGCGAGGGCGGCCATCAGGGAGCCGGCGGCGAACACGGTGAGGCCCGTCAGCATGCAGCGCCTCTGGCCGAAAATATCGGCCGCCCGCCCGGCGAGAATCAGGAACCCGGCGCCGGTCAAGGCTCCGGCGGAGATGACCAGCGACAGGAGTGACGGGGCAAGCCGCAGGGAGCGGCCGATCGAGGGCAGGGCGACCGTGAGGATGGAAAAATCGGTGGTGATCACCAGCTGGGTCAGGCCCACCAGAAGGATCACCAGGCGCCAGTCGCCGGACGTCCGCGTCATCGTGCCGCCTCTTTTAAGCAACGGTGCTGGTTTTCTCCCGGCTTGTCGACTCTCGACTCTCCCGCGGGAGAGGCGTTCCGGAGCTAACCGCGGTTGATGTCCTCGCCCTCGGCGAGGAAGGCGCGCATCAGGCGCAGCGCGTCGGGATCGTCGAGCACGGCCATGAAGCGCGCCCGCGCCCGCGCCCCCGCCTCGGCCGGACCGAGGCCGTCGCGGTTCTTGACCAGGGCCTTGGCCTCGGCGAGAGCGCGCCGCGGACGCCCGGCGAGTTCGGCGGCCAGTTCGAGGGCGCGGGGGAGCGCCCCCTGCGGCGCCATCTCATGGACCATCCCGAGCGCCAGGCCTTCCTCGGGCGTGACCGTCCTGCCGCGGAGGATCAACTCGAGAGCGCGCCCCTCGCCGATCAGGCGCGGCAGGCGCTCGGTTCCCCCGGCGCCTGGAACAATTCCAAGCCTCGTCTCCGGCAGGCCGATGCGGAAATCCCCGGCCTGGACGATGCGCAGATCGCAGGCCAGCGCCAGTTCGAAGCCGCCGCCCTGGCACCAGCCGTCGATCGCCGCGAGGGTCGGCTTGGCCAAACGGTCGATCTTGTCGAAGGCGAGGGTTACCGCGTTTCCCGCCGCCGCCTGCGCCGCCAGCGCCTCGTCGGAGAGGCCGGCCGCGCGAAGGCGGTCGGCGACGCCAAGGATCTCGCCCACGTCGTAGTGGCGGACGAAGACGCCGGGAACCGCGCCGGCGAACACCACCGCGCGTACGGCGTCGTCGGCGGCGACCTCGTCGAGCGCGGCGTCCAGTTGCGCCGTCTGCGCGGCGTCGAGATAGCCCCTCGGCGGATTGTCGAAGGCGATCACCGCCACCGCCCCGCGCCGCTCGATCGCGATTCGCCCGCTCATTTCCGCCTCCGTAAAAACAATCAGCCTTGTCGGTTTTTTAGCGCCCTGCTAGTTTGGTGCAAAGAGCGAACGGAAGGAAACGGCGATGGCCCACGACGGCGAGCAGCGACTGGGCGGCGGCTTGGCGCGGTGCCCGGGCGAGGGCTGGGACGATCTGATGGTCTCCGACACCATCGATCCGCCTGCGTTCATGAAGGCCGACGCCTATGAATATATGGGCTCGGCCCCCATCGCCGCCGACCGCTACACCAGCCCCGCCTTTTTCCGTCGCGAGCTCGAGGCGATGTGGCCGAACGTCTGGCAGTTCGCGGCCCGCGAGGAGGAGATGCCCGACGCCGGCGACGTGGTGCTCTATGAGAACGCTGGCCGCTCCTACCTGGTCACCCGCCAGGCGGATGGCTCGGTCCGCGCCTTTCACAACGTCTGCCTCCACCGGGGCCGCAAGCTGCGCCTCGAGTCCGGCTGGTCGCGCGATTTCAAGTGCCCGTTCCATGGCTTCACCTGGAACACCGACGGAAGTTTGAAGGAAATCCCCTGCCGCTGGGACTTCGGCCATCTCACCGACGAGGCCATGCGGCTCCCCGAAGCCCAGGTCGGACGGTGGGCGGGCTATATCTTCGTCAAGGAGGCCGAGGGCGGCCCCACCCTCGAGGACTATCTCGCGCCGCTGCCGGAACATTTCAGGCGCTGGCGGCACGAGGAATGCGTCACCGTCTCATGGGTCGGCAAGGTGATCCACGCCAACTGGAAAGCGACCAGCGAGGCCTTCATGGAGGCGTGGCATTCGGTGGTCACCCACCCGCAGATCCTGCCCTTCACCGGCGACGCCAACACCCGCTACAACGTCTATGGCGACCATGTGAACGTGGCCTTGACCCCGTTCGCGGTGATGAGCCCGCATCTGGACAGGGACGGTCGCTCGCAGCAGTGGATCGTCGACGAGTTCCTGAAATACAACGGCCGGGCCGGCGGCGCGGACCTGAAGGTGGCGGTGCCGCCCGGCGCCTCGGCCCGGGCGACCATGGCCGCGGCCAATCGCGCGCGGTTCACCGAAATGTTCGGTCACGACCATTCGGAGGCCACCGATTCGGAATTGCTCGACGCCTTCACCTACAATGTTTTCCCCAATTTCGCGCCGTGGGGCGGCTACATGCCCAACATCGTCTACCGCTGGCGTCCATGGCCCGATCAGGACTCGACGCTGATGGAGGTGCGCATCCTCATGCGCGTCGCCCCCGGGGCGGAGCGGCCGCGCGCGCCGGTCATGCACTTGCTGGGCGAGGACGAACCGTGGGTCGCGGCCGAGGAGCTGGGCGGGGCGCTGGCCTCTGTCTTCGATCAGGACATGGGCAACCTGCCTTTCGTTCAGGAGGGGCTGAAGATGTCCAAGAACAATCAGGTCCAGCTTGGCGACTATCAGGATATCCGCATCCGCCATTTCCACCGCACCCTCGACAAATACCTCGCCCGGCTCGGCTGAGATGTCCGCCATCGTCCCGATCAGGATGCCCAAATGGGGCCTCTCCATGCAGGAGGGGGCCATCGCCCTTTGGCTCAAGGGCGAGGGCGACGCCGTCGCCGAGGGCGAGGACCTGGTCGATATCGAAACCTCCAAGATCGCCAATGTCTGCGAGAGCCCGGCGGCGGGAACCTTGCGGCGGATCGTCGGCCATCCCGGCGAGACACTCGGCGTCGGCGCCCTGATCGGGGTTCTCGCCGACCCGGCGACGCCCGAGGCGGAGATCGACGCCTTCGTGGCCGATTTCCAGGCCGCCTTCACCCCCGACGCCGCGGACGCCGCGGAGACCTCCGCGCTCGGCCTGTCGACGATCGAGGCCGGCGGCCATGCGATCCGCGTCGGCCGGGCGGGCGGCGGCGAGGGGCCGCCGACGGTGCTGATCCACGGCTATGGCGGCGACCTGAACAACTGGCTGTTCAACATCGAGGCGCTGGCCGGGCGCGGACCGGTGCTCGCCGTGGACCTCCCCGGCCACGGCGGATCGTCCAAGGACGTCGGCGACGGATCGCTGGGCGTCCTCGCCTCGCGCGTGGCGGCCGCGCTGGACGCCGAGGGCGTGCGTGGCGCGCGGCTGATCGGCCATTCGCTTGGCGCCGCGGTGGCCATGCGGATCGCCGCCGACCGGCCGGATCTGGCCGCCTCCCTCGTCCTCATCGCGCCGGCCTATCTTCCGGGCACGACGCCCAACCCCGCCTTCCTCACCGGCCTGATCGAGGCCGAGCGGGCGCGGGACCTGCGGCCGGTGCTCGGCCTTCTCCTCGCCGATCCGGCGGCGGTGAGCCGCGAGATGATCGAGGACATGCTGAGGTTCAAACGCACCGACGGGGCCGAGACGGCCCTCTCGGCGATCCGCGACCGGATGCTCGACGGGAAGGACGCGGCCGCGCTAGACGCCGCGCTCGCCACGCTTCCACCGGCATTGGTGATCGCCTCGAAGGGCGACAGGATCGTCGGCCCCCCCGACGAGGCCGCGCTCCCCCCCGGCTGGCGGGTCGAGTGGATCGAGGCCGCCGGCCACATGCCGCACCTGGAACAGGCCGCGACGGTTAACGCGCTCCTCTCGTAACACGACACCGTCGCCTTGCTTCGCCGGCCAGGAAGGGGAGCGAGGCTTTGAGTGGACTTCCGGCGCGCGCTGATGGATTCTCCGCGGCACATGTCGCAAGTCGTCTACATTTCCTCCGGCAAGCGCGAGCAGACCAAGCTCGCCAATCGCGTGGCCATCCTCGATGCGGCGCGGGAGGTGTTCGGGGAGATGGGCTTCGAGGCGGCGACGGTGCGCGACATCATCCGCCGCACGAGCCTGTCGGTGGGCGCCTTCTATAACTATTACCGGTCGAAGGAGGAGGTCTACGAGGCGCTAGCCGACGACGGCGCCCGCCGCTTCCGGCCCATCCTTCACGCCGTTTCGGACACGGCCACCGACTTCGAAGCCTATCTTCGCGCGGCGGTGCGGGCCTATTTCGACTTCCTCGCCGCCGAGCAGGAAACCTGGCTCCTGGGCCACCAGGCGGGGGAGCCTCTGGTCCACACCCGCAACACCCCGGAAATTCTCGCGGTGTTCGAGGAGGTGCGCAGGGTTTTCGCCGACGTCATGGACCGGGGTCTCGCCCCCAAGGTCGACCTCGACTACCTCGCCACCAGCTGCATCGCCGTGGCCCGCGAGGTCGGCGATGCGATGATGCTGCGCCGGCCGGTGGACGTGGAGGGGGCGAGCGAGTTCGTCGCCCGCCTGATCCTCGGCGGAATTTCCGCCCTGCCCCGCGTCGAGAGCTGACGGGGCGGCGTGGCCGACCCGGCGTTCCGCAAATACGCCCTTCGCGGCCTCCTGGCCCTGCCCCACCCGGTGTTGCGCGGGCTGGCGGGGGGCGGATCGGTGTATGTCGGCGGCCGTACCCTCGATCCGCGCCTGCAGTTCCTCGCCGCCCAGGCGCGGCGCGATCCGCCTCTCGCCGGAGCCACCCCGGCCGAGGCGCGCATCGCCGCGGCCGCCGCCGACGCGGCGGTGGCCGGAAGGCTGGAGCCCGGCGTTCGGGTCGAGGCGCTGTCGGTCCCGGGGGCGGCGGGTCTGGTCGCGGCCCGGGCCTATCGCCCGGAGGACAGGGATTCCTGCGCTCCGGTCCTGGTCTTCGCCCACTTCGGCGGCGGGGTGATCGGCGATCTCGATACGAGCGAGGCGTTCTGCCGGATTCTCGCGCGGGTCGCCCGCTGCCCGGTGCTGTCGGTGGACTATCGCCTCTCGCCGGAACACCGCTTTCCCGCCGGGCTCGAGGACATGACCGCCGCCTTCCGCTGGGCGCGGGACAATGCCGCCCGGTTCGGGGCGCCGGACGGCCGGGCGGCGATCGGCGGCGATTCGATCGGCGGAAACTTCGCCGCGGCGATCGCCCAGGAAATGAAGCGCGCGGGCGAGCCCCAGCCGGACCTCCAGCTTCTGATCTATCCTGCGCTCGACGTCGCCGGCGAGGGCGGCTCGATGGCGACCTACGCCGGGGCCTGGCCGCTGTCGCGGGCGACCATGGGCTGGATGATGGGCCACTATATGGGGCCGCAAGATTCGCCCGCCGATCCGCGCCTCTCCCCCGGTCGGGCGAAGGATCTCGGCGGCCTTGCCGCCGCGGTGATCGCCACCGCCGGGTTCGACCCCCTCCTCGACCAGGGGGAGGCCTACGCGAGGCGCCTGCGCGCGGCGGGGGTGGACGTCGCCTACCGCTGTTACGATCATCTGGTCCACGCCTTCACCGCCTTCACCGGCGTGGTGCCGGCGGCCGACATCGCCTGCCGCGAGATCGCCGGCATGGTCCGCGCCGCATTCGACAAGCAAGGGACCTGAGGCGTGCGCGCCCTCGTGGTCGAGCGCCTCGCCGCCGACTACGGCGGCGTCGCCGTGCGCGAGATCGCCACCCCGACGCCGGGACCGGGCGAGGTGCGCCTGAAGGTGCGGGCGGCGGCGGTGAACTTCCCCGACATCCTGATGACCCGCGGCGACTATCAGCACAAACCCCCCCTGCCCTTCGTGCCCGGACTCGAGGTCGCCGGCGAGATCGACCTCCTCGGCGACGGCGTCCGGGGCTGGCGGATCGGCGACGGCGCCTGCGGCGCGCCGCGCGGTGGAGGATTCGCCCAGTTCGCCATCGCCGCGGCGGCGGCATTGCGGCCCAAGCCGGCCCGGCTCACCTTCGCCGAGGCCTCGGCCTATGGGGCCGCCTATCTCACCGCATGGGTGGCGCTGGTGCGCCGGGCGCGGGTTCAACCCGGGGAGTGGGTGTTGGTCCACGGCGCGGCCGGAGGGGTGGGCCTCGCCTGTGTCGATCTGGCCAAGGCCCTCGGCTGCCGGGTGATCGCCGCCTCCGCCTCGGACGAGAAACTGGCGGTGATCGCCAGGGATTATGCGCCGGACGCGACGGTGAACGTCGCCGGCGGTTTTCGCGAGGCGGTCAAGGCGATCACCGCCGGCAAGGGCGCCGACGTGATCTTCGATCCGGTGGGAGGAGACGTGTTCGACCAGAGCGTGCGGTGCATCGCCTTCGACGGCCGGCTTTTGGTGGTGGGCTTCACCTCTGGGAGGATCCCGACGGTGAGCGTCAACTTGCCGCTGATCAAGGGCTTTTCGGTGATGGGCGTGCGCGCCGGCGAATACGGCCGCCAGTTTCCCGAACGCGGGCGGGAGAACCAGGACGCGGTGTGGGCCATGATAGGCGAGGGCAAGCTGCGTCCCCGCGTCCACGCCGAGTTCCCCCTCGCCCGGTGGCGCGACGCCTTCGATCTGCTCACCGAACGCAAGGTGATCGGCAAAGCCGTGATCCGGCCGGATTTGTGAGCGCGGTGACATTGGCTCGACGGCGGCGCGAAATATCATGCCGCACCGTCCGCCGCATCCGACGCGCCGCGACCGGGCCAAGATTGACACCCGGCTCCTCTTCGCCTATCCCCCCGCGCTCACTCGCGGGTCGCCGAACCGAGGCGCCGCGTTCTCTCTTCTCGCGGAGCTCTTGTCGTGAAGCGGACTTTTCAACCGTCCCGGCTGGTGCGCAAGCGGCGTCACGGCTTTCGCTCGCGGATGGCCACGAGGAACGGCCAGAAAATCGTCGCCCGCCGCCGCGCCCGCGGGCGCAAGCGGCTGACGGCCTAGGCCTTACCCACCCCTCTTTCCATCGAACGGCTCAAAAAACGCCCCGATTTCCTCGCGGCGGCCAAGGGCGTGGCGTGCGCCCAGGGCGCGGTGGTGGCGCAGGGGCGCGATCGGGCGGACGGCTCGCCGGTGGTGCGGATCGGGTTCACGGCCACCAAAAGGATCGGTAACGCCGTGGCCCGCAATCGGGCCAGGCGGCGCCTGCGAGAAGCGGCGCGGGCGCTCGTCCCGCTCCACGCGAGGGGCGGGTGGGACTATGTATTCATCGCCCGCGGGGGAACGGCGGCGCGGCCATGGGGCCGTTTGCTTGACGATATGAAAACCGCGCTGATAAGGCTCGCCGCCGTCCCTTAGATGCGCCGGTCCGGGCGAGCCCTCGCCGCAACCCGTTCCACCTGGCCAGACCGCACCCTTATGACCAACGACAACAAGTCCATCATCGCCTTCGTCGTGATCACGGCGATGCTGGTTCTCGCCTATCAGACCTTCATCCTCGGTCCCGCAAGGCGCCAGGCCGCGCAGGCCGCCGAGGTGCGCGTCACCGGCCGCGTCCACGCTCCGGCCGGCGCGGTACCGCTCGCCGGTCCGGTCCAGCCCAGCCTCACCCGCGTTCAGGCCCTCGCGCTCAGCCCGCGGGTGCGCATCGACACCCCCTCGCTCGCCGGATCGATCTCGCTCACGGGCGCGCGGATCGACGATCTTTTCCTCAAGGGCTACCATGAGGAGGTGTCCAAGGCCTCGCCGCTGGTCGAGCTCCTGCGGCCGGAAGGCATGGCCGACGCCTATTTCGCCGAGGAGGGGTGGGTCGGGGCCAATCTCGCCGGCCTTCCCGACCCGCGCACGGCCTGGACACTGACCTCCGGCGATGTCCTCTCCCCCGGCCATCCGATCGTCCTGACCTATGCGGGGCCGGGCGGCCTCGCCTTCACCCGGACCGTCGCGGTGGACAACCGCTCGATGTTCACCATCACCCAGACGGTGACCAACGCCGGCGCCGCCCCGGTGGTCCTGGCGCCCTACGTCTCGGTCCAGCGCCAGAACCTTCCCCCCGGGCTCGGCCGGACCAACATCGTCCACGAGGGGGCGATCGGGGTTCTGGGCCTCGATAAGCCTGATCTGCGCCTCGTCAGCTACAAGGACTGGAAGAAAAAGGGCGAGATCGATTGGCAGTCGCGCGGCGGTTGGCTGGGGATCACCGACAAATACTGGATGACCGCCTTCATTCCCGCCCAGTCACAGCGGATCGACGGCAAGGTGCGGGTGACCGACGACAAGGCCACCGGCATCGCCATCTATGAGGCGACCTACAGCGCGGCCGCCCGCCCGATCGCTCCGGGGGCCACGATCGTCGAGGTCAACCACCTGTTCGCCGGGGCCAAGACCGTGCCCGTGCTCAAGGACTATACGAAAACCCTCGATGTCCCCCGGTTCGACGACGCGGTCGATTGGGGCCATCTGTGGTTTCTAACCAAGCCGATCTTCACACTTCTGGAGTTCTTCTACCAGCACGTCGGCAATTTCGGCGTGGCCATCCTGATGCTCACCGTGGTGATCCGGCTGATAACCTTCCCACTGGCCAACAAGGGCTATGAGATGGGCGTCAAGATGAAGAAGATTCAGCCGGAACTTCAGGCGTTGCAAAAACGCCTGAAAGAAGATCCGCCGGCGCTGCAGAAGGAAATGATGGGCCTCTACGCCCGTGAGAAGGTCAATCCGGTCACCGGCTGCATCCCGATCCTGTTCCAGATTCCGGTCTTCTATTCCCTGACCAAGCTGTTCACCGTCACCATCGAGATGCGTCACGCCCCGTTCTTCGGCTGGATCCACGACCTTTCGGCGCGCGATCCCACCACGGTGCTCAACCTCTTCGGCCTTATCCCGTGGGACCCGGGCATGGCTCCGCTGATCGGCGGCATTCTGGGCGGCATGCTGCACGTCGGCGTCTGGCCGTTGGCCTATGGCGTGACCATGTTCCTCAGTCAGGCGATGACGCCGCAGACGGGCATCGATCCGACGCAGCAGATGCTGTTCAAGTTCATGCCGATCATGTTCACTTTCATTCTGGCACAATACTCGGTGGGTCTGCTGATTTACTGGACATGGAGCAGCGTGATCACCATCTTCCAGCAAT
Source organism: Caulobacteraceae bacterium (assembly GCA_039935235.1). Classification (GTDB taxonomy): domain Bacteria; phylum Pseudomonadota; class Alphaproteobacteria; order Caulobacterales; family Caulobacteraceae; genus Acaudatibacter. The sequence continues at coordinate 10,608 of JBDTKQ010000080.1, read as the reverse complement.
ACATCATGATGCGGCGCTTCAAGGTCGACAACCCGATCGACGCGTTCCTCACCCGGTTCTCGGCCAAACCAGAGGCCCCGTGAGGTGGCCGAGGCCGCGGGCGACGCCTTCGAGGCGGCGGAGATCGAGGCCGCCCGGGTGCTGTTCGCGCGCCCGGCGGAGTTCATGATGGGGGCGGTGGCCATGGACGGCCTGCCCGCCGCCGACCTGCCCGAGGTGGCTTTCGCCGGACGCTCGAACGTCGGCAAGTCGTCCCTGATCAACGCCCTGGTGAACCGCCATCGCTTCGCCCGCGCCTCCACCGAACCGGGGCGCACGCGGGAGATCAACTTCTTCGTCCTCGACGCGCGGTTGCGGCTCGTCGATCTGCCCGGCTACGGATTCGCCAAGGTCTCGCGGGCGACGGCGCGGAAATTCCAGGACCTCGGCCGGGCCTACCTTCGCGGTCGGCCGAACCTCAAGCGCGTCTATCTGCTGATCGACGCCCGCCATGGCCTGAAAGACCCTGACGCCGAGGCTCTCGACGCCCTCGACAAGGCGGCGGTCTCCTACCAGATCGTCCTCACAAAGGCCGACAAGCTGAAACCCGCCGAGGTTCTGACGATGACCGAACGCACCCTCGCGGCGGTGACCCGGCGGCCGGCCGCCTTTCCCCGCGTCCTCGCCACCTCCGCTCAAAATGGCGAGGGCATGGCCCTGTTGCGCGCCGAGATCGCCGGCGCCGCGCTCGGCCGGCTCGTGGAGACCGACGCGTCGGAGGCGCCGGGCGCATGACCGACGCCGCGGAGGAGCCCGGCTGGGCCACGGCCAAGACCCTCGCCGAGGCCCTGCCCTTTATCCAGATCTACGACCGCCAGACGGTGGTCATCAAATACGGCGGCCACGCCATGGGCGAGGAGGGCGTCGCGCGCCTGTTCGCCGCCGACGCGGTGTTGCTCAAACTGCTGGGGCTTCACCCGGTGGTCGTTCATGGCGGCGGACCCCAGATTTCGCGGATGCTCGACCGGGCGGGGGTCGCCTCGACCTTCGTCGACGGCCTTCGGGTCACCGACGCGGCGACCATGGAGGTGGCCGAGATGGTCCTTTCCGGGGCGATCAACAAGGAGATCGCCAGCTGGATCACCCAGGCGGGGGCGACCGCGGACGTGCGCGGGGTGGGCCTTTCGGGCAAGGACGCCGGGCTGATCACCGTGCGCAAGGCCACCCGCACCCGCGTCGACCCGGACTCCAGGATCGAGGCGGTGGTCGATCTGGGGTTCGTCGGCGAACCCACCCATGTCGATCCCAAGCTGGTTCGAAGCCTGATCGATTCGGACGACGACTACATCCCGGTGATTGCCCCCATAGGGGTTTCCGCCGAGGGCGAGACCTACAATATCAACGCCGACACGGTGGCCGGGGCGCTGGCCGGGGCGCTCAAAGCCAAGCGGATGCTGCTGCTCACCGACGTCGCCGGCGTGCTCGACGCCGAGGGGCGGATCGTGCGCCAATTGAGCCTCTCCGAGGCCCGCGCGGCCATCGCCGGGGGCGTGGCCACCGGCGGCATGATTCCCAAGCTGGAAACGGCGATCGCGGCGGTCGAGGCGGGGGTCGAGGCGGTGGTCATCCTCGACGGGCGGCGCCCGCACGCCATGCTGGTGGAGCTGTTCACCGAACACGGCGCCGGAACCCTGGTGCGCGCATGAGCCGCGGCGATCCCGGCGCGGCCGACCTTCGCCACGTCGACACATGGCTGTTCGATCTGGACAACACGCTCTATCCCGCCGAATCCGGTCTGGGCGCGCTGATGGAGCCGGTGATCACCGGCTATGTGATGAAGACCGCCGGCCTGGATCGCGACGCGGCCTACGCCCTGCAGAAACGCTATCTCGCCGACTACGGGACGACCTTGCGCGGCCTCGTCCTCCACCACGGCGTCGACCCGGTGGCCTATAACGCCGCGTTTCACGAGCTTTCGCTGGAGTGCCTGGCGCCCGACGCAGCGCTGCGAGGGGCCCTCGCGCGGTTGCCCGGCCGGCGGTTGATCTTCACCAACGCCGACGCCCGCCATGCCGAACGGGTGATTGAGCGGCTGGGCTTGGCCGGCCTGTTCGCGGACGTGTTCCACATCGCCTCGGCCGCCTTCGTGCCCAAGCCTTCGCCCGACACCTTCGCCAGGATCGTCGCCGCCCACGCCATCGCTCCGGCGTCGACCGCCTTTTTCGAGGATGCCGAACGCAATCTCGCCCCGGCGGCGAAGCTGGGCATGACCACGGTGCTGGTGGGGGCGCACGCCGCCGCCTCCGCCGCCGCCTTCGTGGACTTCCGCGCGGCGGGTCTCGCCGTCTTTCTGGAAGGCGCGCGCCTGAAGGATGATCGCTAGATGACCGAGCTTTCCCTCGCCGACCTTGAGAGCGAAATCCAGGCCGGGTGGGCCGCGCGCGAGAGCCTGTCGCAAGAAACCCGCGGCCCGCTGCGCACCGCCGTGGAGGAGAGCCTCCGGCGCCTCGATTCAGGGACGGCGCGGGTGGCCGAGAAGGTCGACGGGGCGTGGGTCGTGCGCCAGTGGCTCAAGCAGGCGATCCTCCTGTCCTTCCGGCTGAACGCCAACAGCGTGATGCGCGCCGGCGCCCTCGGCGGCGCGTTCGGTCCATGGTGGGACAAGATCCCCGGCAAGTTCGAGGGCTGGGACGAGCCCGATTTTACGGCCGCCGGCTTCCGCGCGGTCCCCGGAGCGGTCGTGCGACACGGCGCCTTCATCGGCCGCGACGCGGTCCTCATGCCCTCCTTCGTCAATATCGGCGCCTATGTCGGGGCCGGAACCATGGTCGACACCTGGGCGACGGTGGGCTCGTGCGCCCAGATCGGCGCCGGGGTCCACATTTCCGGCGGCGCGGGAATCGGCGGGGTGCTCGAACCGCTTCAGGCGGCCCCGACCATCGTCGAGGACGGCTGTTTCATCGGCGCCCGCTCGGAAGTCGCCGAGGGGGTGATCGTCGGCGAGGGGGCGGTGCTCTCGATGGGCGTGTTCATCAGCGCCTCGACCCGCATCGTCGACCGCAAGACCGGCGAGGTCCATCGCGGCCGCGTGCCGCCCTTTTCGGTGGTTGTCCCCGGGAGCCTGCCCGATCCCCACGGCGCCGGACCCGGCCTCGCCTGCGCGGTGATCGTCAAGACCGTCGACGCCCAAACCCGCTCCAAAACCAGCATCAACGAGTTGCTGCGGGACTAAGCGGCGGAGGGCGCTATGAGGTTCAGCTTCGGAAAATAGGTGCGGTACCGGCCAGGGTCTCTGGTCAAAAGCCCATGACTGGCGACCGCCGCATGGGCGCCGATGAAGAAATCGGGCAACGTCGAGCGCCTCGTTCCGCCGCGACGGCGATAGGTGAGAAAACACTTGGCCGCCAGAAACGCGGCTTCGCAGGGGACCTCCTCACGGTCGAATATCGTCGCGGGGAGGGCCGCCTCGATGTCCTCGATCCGCGAAAACCGAACCGACACCTCGGCGTATATGATCGGGTTGATCACCAGACGGTGACGGTCGCCGAGGGATTCGAGCATTTCCGCGGACCACGAATACCAGCGGCTGTCTTCGTTCATCAGATCGATCAGCACATTGCTGTCGACCATCACCGCGGTCATTCATTCGCCCCGGGTGAGAGCCATGATTTCGTCGGTGCTCATGGCGACATCACCTCGCCCGCGAAGATGGGCGACGGCCCGGGCGCCGCGGCCGGGCTTCTTCGGAGCCGCCGCCCTAACGAGCCTCACCGCGCCGTCCTCGTAGCGAAAATCCACCTCGGTATTCGGCAACAGCCCGGCGCGTTCGCGGATGTCCGCTGGAATCGTCACCTGCCCCTTGGAGGTGATCCGCATCTTGAGGCCCTCATTTCCTACCTTTCATCGTAAGGAAATCACGGTCGCACGCAAGTTCGCGCCGCTTCCCCAATTTGCGACCGCGACGGCCAGAGCCTAAACGACGGCCGATGACCGGTCCCCTCGATCCCGTCGCTCTCGCCCGCGATCTTATCCGCCGCCCGTCGGTGACGCCGGCGGACGAGGGGGCCATGGCGGTGGTGCGGGGCGCGCTGGAGGGACTGGGATTCGCCTGCCGGGCCATGCCATCCGGTGGGATCGAGAACCTCTACGCCCGGCGGGGGACGTGCTCCCCCAATCTCTGTTTTGCCGGCCACACCGATGTGGTGCCGGCGGGGGACGTCGCGGCGTGGGCGCACCGGCCGTTCGAGGCGGCGGTCGAGGCGGGCGTGCTCCATGGGCGGGGTGCGGTGGATATGAAGAGCGCCATAGCCGCCTTCATCGCGGCGGTGTCGGCGGTCCTCGGGCGCGGCGATCCGGCCGGCTCGATCTCGCTGATGATCACCGGCGACGAGGAGGGCGTGGCGGAACACGGCACCAGGGCGATGGTCGCCGCCCTCGCCGCCTCGGGCGAGCGGATCGACCATTGCATCGTCGGCGAGCCGACCTCCTCGGCCGTGCTCGGCGACATGATCAAGATCGGCCGGCGGGGAAGCATCGGCGCGGAGATCGTCGTCCACGGCGTGCAGGGCCATGTCGCCTATCCGGACCGCGCCGCCAATCCCGTTCCCGTCCTCGTGCGCCTTCTCGCGCGGCTCCAGGCGCGAAGGCTGGACGAGGGATTCGACAGGTTTCAGCCGTCCAATCTGGAGATCACCACCATCGATGTCGGCAATCCGGCGGGAAACGTCATTCCGGCCCGGGCGAGCGCCCGGCTCAACATTCGCTTCAATCCGGCGCACAGCGGCGCGGCCCTGGCGGGGTGGCTCGCCGACGAGGCGGCGGCGGCGGAAGCAGCGTTTTCCGGCAAGGTCGCGCTCACGCCCCGGATCGGCGGCGAGGCCTTCCTTACCGAACGCGGACCATTCACCGAAGCGATCGCCGGCGCGGTGGCGGCGGTGAGCGGGGTGGTTCCGATGCTTTCGACCACGGGAGGCACCTCCGACGCGCGCTTCATCCGCGCCCTGTGTCCGGTGGTGGAGTTCGGCCTGGTGGGGGAGAGCATGCACAAGGTCGACGAGAGCGTTCCGGTGGCCCAGATCGTCCAGCTCACCGCCATCTACGAGCGGTTGATCGACGACTATTTTGCGGCGTTCGGCTCGGGATAGTCGACGCCCACGAGGACCAGCCCGTGCGCCGGCGCGACCGGGCCGCAGCGGCCGCGGTCGCATGCCGCGAGGGCGGCGGCGAGGTCGTCCGGCGTCCACCGCCCCAGTCCGACCTGAACCAGCGATCCCACCATCGAGCGCACCTGGCGATGGAGGAAGGAGCGTGCGCAAAAGGACAGACGGAGTTCCTCGCCCTCGCGCCATACCCGCGCCGCGTCCAGCGTCTTGACCGGCGAGGCGGCCTGGCACGCGGCGTCGCGGAAGGTGGTGAAGTCGTGCCGGCCGACCAGATGGCGGGCCGCGGCGTTCATCGCCCCGGCGTCGAGCGGCCGCTTGACATGCCACACCCGGCCCTTGTCGAGGGCGGGCGGCGCCGGGCGGGCGAGAATGCGATAGAGGTAGTGGCGGCCGGTGGCGGAGAACCGCGCGTGAAAATCCGGTCGCGCGAAGGACGCTTCGAGCACGGCGATCGGGGCGGGATGGAGATGGGCGTTGACCGCGTTCATCACCACTCTCGCGGGCCACGCCCTGGACAGATCGACATGGACACACTGGCCGGCGGCGTGGACCCCGGTGTCGGTCCGCCCGGCGCCGTGGATGCGGGCCGCCTCGCCGCTGAAGGCGAGGACCGCCGCCTCCAGCGCCGCCTGAACCGTGGGCAAGGCGGCCTGCGCCTGAAAGCCGACGAACGGGTCGCCGTCGTATTCGATGGTCAGGCGATAGCGTGGCATCAGCCCAGCCGCGCACCCGCCAAAACGGGGAAGCCGCGCAAGAAGTCGGCGGCGGCCTGAGCCCCCCGGCCTTCGCGCTGCACCGCGAGGAGGCGGACCGAGGCGGTTCCGCAGGCGATGGCGAGGCCGTCGTCCAGCGCCACGCCCGCCTCTCCGTCGGCAGCCTCCACCCGCGAGAGAAGGGCCTTCACCCGGACCGGCCCACGCCCGGATGCGAGGGTGAACCAGGCTCCGGGAAAGGGGGAGAGGCCGCGAATCTTGCGGTCGATGCGCGCCGCCGGAAGGGTCCAGTCGATGCGCGCCTCGGCGGTCCTGATCTTGCGGGCCCGGGTCGCGCCCTCGGCCGGTTGCGGCGTTTCGACCGCGGTTCCCCGGGCGATGTCCGCCAGCGTCTCGATCATGAGGGCCGCCCCGGCGGTGGCCAGACGGTCTTGGAGCGTTCCGGCGGTGTCGAGCGGGCCGATGGGCGTGGTCGCCCGGGCCAGCACCGGCCCGTCGTCCAGCCCCTCGCCCATCCGCATGACCTCGACGCCCGTGACCGCGTCCCCGGCCATGATCGATCGCTGGATCGGGGCCGCGCCGCGCCACCGGGGAAGCAGCGAGGCGTGGAGGTTGAAGCAACCGAGGCGTGGGGCTTCGAGGACCTCGCGGACGAGAATCTGGCCGAAGGCGACCACGATCGCGGCGTCGAGCCCAAGGGCGCGGAACGCGGCTACCTCCTCCGGCGCGCGCAACGAGACAGGCGTGCGAACGGCGATCCCGCGGGCCTGTGCGAACGTCTGCACGGGACCTGGCCGCACGGTCTGACCGCGCCCGCGCGGCGCCGCCGGCTGGGACCAGACGCACGCCACCTCGTGCCCCGCCTCGATCAGGGCGGTGAGGGTCGGGACCGAGAACCGGGGCGTGCCGAGGAAGGCGAGGCGCATGGCGCGTGGCTGTCTCCGTGCCGCTGCCACTTGCGTCATGCCCGAACGATGCGGAGCGAAAGCGCGGCGGCGTATCCGGGACCTAGGGGGTTGAGCGACCGGCCGCAAACGGGAAGGTGAAGCGCTGGCGCTCCACGTTCGTTGCGCTCCGCCCGGGATGACGGATTTTGGGGGAGGGAGGACCCCTTGCTCTAAAGCGCCGCTTCCAGCCGCGCGGCGCGGGATTTCTTCACCTTGCTCACCGCGCGCTGGCGTTTGAGGCGGGAAAGGTGATCGATGAACAGGACCCCGTCGAGATGGTCGATCTCGTGCTGGATGCACACGGCGAACAGGCCCTCGGCGTCTTGCTCGACCGCGACGCCACTCGCGTCCAGATAGCGCAGGCGCACCTTCGCCGCCCGCTCCACCTCGTCGTAAATATCCGGCACGGAAAGGCACCCCTCCTCGTAGGGCTCGGTTTCTTCCGAGGCCCACAAAATCTCCGGGTTGACCAGGCGGCGGGGGTCCGGCGCCTCGCCCTCCCGCGCCAGATCCATGACCACGATCCGCAGGGGAACCCCCACCTGGATCGCGGCCAAGCCGATGCCCGGGGCGTCGTACATGGTTTCCAACATGTCTTCCATCAGCGCGCGGACGGCGGCGTCCACGGTCTTCACCGGGAGAGAATGCTTCTTGAGCGCGCCCAGATCGGTATCGACAGTGAGAATGCGGCGGATCGTCATGGCGCCGACGTAGGCGCCGCGCCCGCGAGCGTCAAGGTCGCGGTGGTCCCCCTCCCCGACAAAGTATTTCTCGATCCACCTGATCATAATAATCAATTCGATCTATTTGGGCGAATGATCTATTCCGGTGGCCTCGAACAGGAAAACCGCCATGACCAAGCTCACCACCGCCGCCGGCGCGCCCGTCGTCGACAATCAGAACGTGCAGACCGCCGGCCCGCGCGGCCCCATGCTGCTGCAGGACGTCTGGCACCTGGAGAAACTCGCCCACTTCGCCCGCGAGGTCATTCCCGAGCGTCGGATGCACGCCAAGGGCTCGGGCGCCTTCGGGACCTTCACCGTCACCCACGACATCACACGCTACACCCGCGCCGCCCTGTTCTCGAAGATCGGCAAGAAAACGGAGATGTTCGCCCGTTTTTCCACCGTCGCCGGCGAGCGCGGGGCGGCCGATGCCGAACGTGACATCCGCGGCTTCGCCCTCAAATTCTACACCGAACAGGGCAACTGGGACGTGGTCGGCAACAATACGCCGGTGTTCTTCATGCGCGATCCGCTCAAATTCCCGGACCTCAACCACGCGGTCAAGCGCGACCCGAAGACCAACATGCGCAGCGCCGAGAACAACTGGGATTTCTGGACCCTGCTTCCCGAGGCCCTGCATCAGGTGACCATCGTGATGAGCGATCGCGGCCTTCCGGACGGCCATCGCCACATGCACGGCTTCGGCAGCCACACCTTCAGCTTCTTCAACGCCGCCAACGAGCGCCACTGGGTGAAGTTCCACTTCCGCACCCGGCAGGGGATCAAGAACCTGACCGACGCCGAGGCGACCGATCGTGTGGGCCGCGACCGGGAAAGCGCTCAGCGCGACCTGTTCGACGCGATCGAGAACACGGATTTCCCGCGCTGGACGATGTTCCTCCAGGTGATGCCGGAGAAGGACGCCGCGACCTATCGCTTCAACCCCTTCGACCTGACCAAGGTCTGGTCGAAAAAGGACTATCCCCTGATCGAGGTCGGCGTCTTCGAACTCAACCGCAATCCTGAGAACTACTTCGCCGACGTCGAACAGGCCGCCTTCTCGCCCGCCAACGTCGTACCCGGCATCGGCTTCTCGCCCGACAAGATGCTGCAGTCGCGGCTGTTCTCCTACGGCGACGCCCAGCGCTATCGCCTCGGGGTCAACCACCACCAGATTCCGGTCAATGCGCCGGTGTGCCCGGCGCAGAGCTATCACCGCGACGGGGCGATGCGCACCGACGGCAACTTCGGCGGAACGATCGGCTATGAGCCCAACAGCAAGGGAAAGTGGATCGAGCAACCCGCCTTCGCCGAACCGCCGCTCAGCCTCGAGGGCGCGGCCGATCACTGGAACCACCGGGTGGACGAAGACTACTACACCCAGCCGGGCGATCTCTTCCGGCTGATGACCCCCGAAAAGAGGCAGATCCTGTTCGACAACACCGCCCGCTCGGTCGGCGGCGCCTCGCTCGAGATCCAGAAGCGGCACGTGGAGAACTGTCGCAAGGCCGATCCCGCCTATGGCGAAGGCGTCGCCAGGGCGCTGAACCACGAGGTGTCAGCCAAGACGCCTAATCGGGTGATCTGACGGGCGGCCCCGGCTCGCCTTCATCACCCCTCGTCAGCGCATCTCTTCGTTCAACCTGGCGATCAGCTCAGCCGCCGGCATGGCTCGCGCCAGCGGTGCGCCTTGTCCCGCCCACTGCGCGCCGAACCCGAACTCGCCGGCGGCCTTGGCGGCGGAGTTCAGCGCCTTCCCGGCATCGTAGGCGATCGGGTACGCGGGCGCCGCTGGGACGGCGCCGCCCGCCCAGCGGGTGAACCTGTTTTCCAGACAGCGCGCGGGTCGGCCCGAGATCGCGGTCGTCATCACGGTATGGTTCGCACCGTCGCCACGCAGCGCCGCGCGGTAGGCGTCATCGGCTCTGCTCTCGGGACAGGCGATGAAGGCGGTTCCCAGCTGCGCGGCGATGGCGCCCAGGTCGAGCGCCGCCCGGATGCCGCGCCCGTCCATGATGCCCCCGGCGGCGATCACCGGCAGTCCCGCGCGAACGACCAACAGGCGCGTGAGGGCCATGGTCCCCATCTTGTCGTCCATGGCGTCGGGATCGAACACGCCGCGGTGGCCGCCGGCTTCCCAGCCCTGAGCGACGACAGCGTCCATGCCGACTGCTTTGCCGGCCAAGGCTTCAGCCAGGCTTGTCGCCGTCGCCAGAAGAATGCAGCCCGCCGCTTTCAGGGCCGCGACCTGCCGCGCTGACGGCAGCCCGAAGTGGAAGCTGACAACCGGGGGAGCCGCCTCGACCAGCATCGCCGACAAATCGAGATCGTCGAGCCAGCTCGTGTAGATCGTCGTCAGGTGTCGCGGGGCCAGGGCGCCGAACTCCAAAAAGAGGGGCTCCAGCGCCTTTAGCCAAGCCGCTTCTCGCGCGGCGTCGGGGGTTGGCGTGGCGTGCGCGAAGACATTGACGCTGAACGCTCGGGAGGTGAGCGCGCGGACGTCGCCGATCATCCCTCGCGCACCCGCCGCGTCGGCGGCTCCGACACCGATCGAGCCCAGAGCTCCCGCGTTCGACACCGCCGCCGCGAGGGCGGCCGTCGAGACGCCGGCCATCGGCGCCTGGATGACGGGCGTGGTGAGGCCAAGACGCTGAAGCAGGGACATCGGCATGAAATCGGGCTTCAGCCAAACTTCCGCAACGGGTGTGCGTCCGCCGGAAGCCGCCTGTCGATCCGCGGACGCCTGGTCGACGCGGATATCCTGGATTCCGCACATCAACCGCGGAGCTGGACGAGAGCCGCCTCCGCCTTGGAAAGGCCACCCTGCGCAATTTGGGAATAGCGATCCGCCCCCATGGATTTGAACTCGGCAATCGCGCCGCGGCAGGCGGCCACGGCCTCGTCCAGCGCCTCTATCCCCGCCGTCCCTCCCGCCCGCTCCCCAAGCCTGCTCAAGGCAACGCCGAGGTTGTTCTGGGTCGCCGCCCAGTCGGCGGGCATGGTTTCGCGGGTGTGGACCTCCAGCGCCGCGCGATAGGCGGCCACGGCCTCGTCCAGCGCCTCTATCCCCGCCGTCCCTCCC
>JBDTKQ010000079.1:0-4316 GCA_039935235.1 Caulobacteraceae bacterium | reverse complement strand
GTCGCGCCAATGGCCCAACGCGACCATCCGGCCATAGACCCCGAGAAGCTGGGTCAGCTCGCGCCGGTCGAAGAAAACGGTGGCGCCCCCGCCGGACGGGGGCGCGATCTGCGCGGGGTCGATCACCATGCGATTCGAAAACTAGCAACGTGCAAGGGGTTTGACGAGGCCCCCGGCCGCGACCGCGAAATGACCTTGTTTCCGCCAAGCGGGCGCCCGCTTGGCTCGCGATATCGCAGCGTCGGTCGGCCGGAAGAACGCGCTTCTCGGGATAAAGAGCAGCCCCCAGCCCTCCCCTGGAGCGTGACGTTCCGGTCGACCGACATCTTTTCCTCTCCCATTATGGGCCACGGCCAGCCTCCCTCCGGAGGGTTCGTCGTTACGCACCGGCAACACTTGGCGAAAGATTGCCGAATCGTCATCCGGAGCCCTCAAATGACCTTGTTTCCGTCGCGCGCGCGCCCGGTTGAGCTTCGATATTGAGGGTGTCGGCTGATCGGGACCCGTCGGTCCTGGACCCTGAACAGCCCCCCCAGCCCCCCTGGATTGTGGGGTTTCGGTCGGCCGACGCATTTCCAATGAACCCCCGTGGCCCTTCCCCTCCGGCCGCGGGGGTTTTTTGCGCCTTGCTCTATTGGGGGCGCCGCAGCAGGCCGACGATCTTTCCTCCGTCCGCGCCCTGCAGCAAAACCAGAGTCTCCAGGTCGTCCTCCGGCGCCGGAGGCGGGCGGTAGACCGCGGGCCGCCCCTTCCACGATCCGAGCCGGGCGAGCTGACGCACGACGTTGCGTTGGAGCACCGTCTTTCCCCGGTTGTCGCCGTTCCTGACCGCCACCTGCTGTTCGCGCGGATCGTAGCGCACCAGCCACACCTCCGCCCCCCCGCGGGGCCTCGGCCCCGAGCCGACCGCCACGCGACCGTTGGCCATGATCTTCATCTGCGGCGCCTCGCCCGGCCGGCGCCGCGCCTCGCGGATCAGGGTCTCGACCGCCGCCGCCTTGTCGCCCGACGCCTGCGCCGCGCCATCGACGATCACCTGGGGGGTGTAGACGTCGCGCAGGCCGAAGCGGTCGTCGTAGGTCCGCTGACGATCGGTGAAGGCAGCTTGGGCGAAGGTGTCTTTCCAGCCCAGATAGTCCCAATAGTCGACCGCGAAGGTCAGGGCGACGACGCCCGGACGATCGGCGATCCGGTCGATGAATTGATTGGCCTGGGCGCACGAGGAACACCCTTGGGCGGTGTAGAGCTCGACCAACACCGGACGCCGCGCCAGAGCCGCCCCGGGAGCGATCCACAGGGCGCACATCGCCAGGACAAGCGCGGCCTTCCTCATGGCGCGGCAATTAATCGGAGTTTCGCCCGCCTTAGGTTCACGAAACCGTGAGGGAGCAAACATCGCGAAGCGTGAGCGGGATCGACCGCCTCTTCATTTCGGCGGGACGCCCGCGCGGTGGGAAAGTGCTAAGGCAGCGCACCATGAGTCTGGAGGATCGCCTCGACGCATTCGGCCGCGGCTGGAGGGGACCGGCGCTGGCGGCGGCGGTGGCCCTGGCGGCGGGTTTGCCAGGGCTCCTCGCCCTGCCGCCGCTGGACCGCGACGAGGCGCGGTTCGCCGAGGCCTCCGCCCAGATGCTGGAAAGCGGCGACTTCGTCTCCATCCATTTTCAGGGTCAGCCGCGGTTCAAGAAACCGGTGGGCGTCTACTGGCTGCAAGCCGCCGCCGTGAGCACCCTGTCCCATGTCGAGGACCGGGATATCTGGGCCTACCGTGTCCCCTCCCTGATCGGGGCCATGCTCGCGGCGGCCGCGTGCGCGTGGGGCGCGGCGGCCTTCCTCGCGCCGGGCGCGGCGCTTGCAGCCGGCTCCATGCTGGGGGCGAGCTTCATCCTCGCCACGGAGGCGGGGATCGCCGCCACCGACGGGGTGCTTTGCGGGGCGGTGACCCTCGCCATGGCGGCCATGGCGCGGATCTACGTTCGGGCGGATCAACCGTGCCCCGCCGGCTGGCCAACACGAACGCTGTTCTGGGCGGGACTGTCGTTGGCGGTGCTGGTCAAGGGGCCGATCGGACCGATGGTCGCGCTCCTCGCCATGGTCGCCCTCGTGGCGTGGGACCGCCGCGCCGCGTGGCTCGGCCGGATGGGCTGGGGGTGGGGCCTGATTCTCATGGCCGTCGTGATCGGTCCGTGGGCGATGGCGATCACCGTGGCCACCGACGGGGCCTTCTGGAGCGCGGCGGTGGGCGGCGACCTCGCCCCCAAGCTGGCCGGAAGCGCGGAGGGCCACGGCGCGCCGCCGGGATATTACGGACTCCTCGTCCCGCTGCTGATCTTCCCGGCGACCCTGCTTCTCCCGGCGGGCCTGGTCGCCGGCTGGCGGGCGCGGGCGGAGCCGGGCGTACGGTTCGCCCTGTGCTGGCTGGTTCCCGCGTGGCTGGTGTTCGAGGCTGTTCCGACCAAGCTCGTCCACTACACCCTGCCCCTCTATGGCGCTGTCGCCTGGCTTATGGCTTGCGCGCTCGCCCGGCCGCCAGGGCGGATCGCGGCGTGGAGCGGCGCCGCACTGAGCCTGTTGGCCGCCTGCGCCTTCGCCGCTGTCGGACCCTTGGCCATGTCCAGCCTAGGCGACTGGAGCGGAGCGGGCTGGGCTCTCCTCGCCGGAGCGCTGTTCCTCGGCGCCGGGGGGGCCGGAGCGGCGCTGATCCTTCGCCGCCGCAGCCGCCGGGCGCTCCTTGTCGCGGGAGCTCTGGCCCTCGCCGGTCACGCGGTGCTCGCCGCCGGGGTCGCGCCGGCCCTTGGCCCGCTGTGGCTCACCGACAGGACGGCCGACGCCCTCGCCGAGTCCGGCGGCGATCCGCGCGACGGCATCGTATCGGGGCCGGTGACCGTGGCCGGCTTCGCCGAGCCGAGCCTCGTCTTTCTTCTGGGCGCCGACACCAGGCTCGGCGACGGGTCCGACGCCGCGGAGGCTATCGCCCAAGGCCGGCCGGCGATCGTCGAGAGCCGCGACGACGCCGCCTTCCGAAACGCCCTGGTCGCCCAGGCCACCCGCGCGCGGATCGTCGCCGCCATTCCGGGCCTCGACTATTCGAACGGGAGACACGACATATTGCGCATCTATCTCCCACTGGGCGCGGCCACGGCGCCGCACCCGCCGGACGCCAAGCGATGAAACCCCATATCGAGATTGTCGAGGTCGGCCCTCGCGACGGGCTGCAAAACGAAAAAACGGTGCTCGACGTCGCCGACAAGGTGGCCTTCGTCCGCCGTCTCGAGGCCTGCGGCGCCCGACGGATCGAGGCGGCCTCGTTCGTCAATCCAAGGCGGGTGCCGCAGATGGCCGGCGCCGAGGAGATCATGGCCGCCCTGCCCCCCGCGCCCGGCCGCTCTCGCATCGGCCTGGTGCTCAACGAGCGGGGGTGGGACCGGGCGGTGTCCGCCGGGTGCGACGAGGCCAATGTCGTGGTCTGCGCCAGCGACGGATTCGGTATCCGCAATCAGGGCGCCTCGACCGACGAGCAGATGCGGACCCTCGCCGCCATCATCGGCAAGCAGGCCGCCGAGGGTGGCCCGCCGATCTCCCTGACCGTGTCGGTCGCCTTCGGCTGCCCGTTCGACGGCGAGGTGCCGCCCGCACGGGTCACGGCCATCGTCGCGCGGGCCGCCGAGCTCGGCGTCCGCGAGATCGCCCTGGCCGACACCATCGGCGTCGCCGACCCATGGACCGTGCGCGCCAGGGTCGCCGAGGCCGCCGCCGCCGCCCCCGGCGCCCGCCTGCGCCTGCACTTCCACGACACCCGCGGCGCCGGACTGGCCAACGCCTTCGCCGGGGTCGAGGCGGGGGTCACGGTGCTCGACGCCAGTTGCGGCGGCCTGGGCGGCTGCCCCATCGCCCCGGCCGCGACCGGCAATATCGCCACCGAGGACCTGGCGTGGATGCTCCACCGCGCCGGCTTCGACACCGGCCTCGACATCGACGGCCTGATCGCCGCCGCCCGCTGGATCGGCGAGAAGATCGGCAAGGCGCCGGTCTCGGCCCTCAGCCGCGCGGGCGCATTCCCGTGATGCTTGCGCCCGCCGCCCCGCCTCGCTAGGTATCCGCGCCTCGCTCGCGCCGGCCGCTCACCCCGGCTTCGACCTTCCACGGAGAGGTGGCTGAGCGGTTGAAAGCACCGCACTCGAAATGCGGCGTACTCGCAAGGGTACCGCGGGTTCGAATCCCGCCCTCTCCGCCATAACCATTTGAAATTACTGAGTTCCTCCGAACGCCAAAATGGACCCGGTTCGCCGGTGTGTGTATTGGGGCACAGATGGGGC
>JBDTKQ010000078.1:0-6713 GCA_039935235.1 Caulobacteraceae bacterium | reverse complement strand
TCCAGGCCGGACCGGATTTCTTCGATATCCCCAAGGTGATCAACGGCGCTTCGGATCTGATGGTCGAGGTATTCGGTGACCGTGGCCGCCACGCGCGCTCGGCGGTCGGGGTGTATCGCTTGCCGCTAAACTTCGCGGTCGAGGTCGACGCTGTTATCGAGGTCTCGTGAGCGCCGGCGATCCGAAGGCGCTGTTCGGGGCGGCATGGGATCACTTGTTTGGACCCCCCATTGCCCATCGCGGTCTGTGGTCGCCAGAGGGACCGCCGGAAAATTCCATCGGCGCCTTTCAGGCTGCCTGCGCCGCGGGCTACGGAATTGAGCTGGATGTCCAACTCACCGCCGACGGCGAAGCCGTCGTGTTTCACGACGCTACCCTGCCGCGGATGACCGGAAATCAAGGGCGGATCGCCGATCACACCGCGGCCGACCTCTGCGAGATGCGCCTGGGCGGGAGCGACGAGACGATCCCCACGCTCAGCGACACCCTCGCCCTCGTCGGTCATCGAGCCATGGTCCATATCGAGATCAAAATCCCCTATGGCGAGGTCGGACCGCTCGAACGCCGGGTGCACGAGGTGTTGATCGATCACGCTGGACCGACGTGCGTCATCGGCTTCAACCCCTATTCACACGCGTGGTTCGCCGACCATCACCCGAACGTCCTTCGGGGTCTGGACAGCTACAGTTATTCGGGACCCGGCGCCCGGCACCTCGCCCCTGAGCTTCGCCGCAATTACGCTGCCCTCGCCCACGTCGCCATCGCCCGCCCTCACTTTCTCGCGCTCGGCGTCGACATGTTGCCAAGCGCCAGGGCGGACCAGTTTCGCAAGAGCGGCCTGCCCGTCATTGCCTGGACGGTGCGCTCGGCGGGGGAGTGGGATGCGCTCAGGAGCCACTGCGACAACCTGATCTTCGAGGGCTTCGTCCCGTGACAGCCGTCAAGGCCGCGGTGCGTGTCCATCGGCGGATCGCCGATATCGGCCGCCAAGCCTGGAACGATTGCGCCAATCGACGCGAAGAACCCGACAATCCTTTCATATCCTACGATTTCCTGCATGCGCTCGAGGAGTCCGGGTGCGCCGTGGAGCGTGCCGGCTGGGCGCCGCAACACCTCACCGCCGAGGATGAGCACGGCGCGGTCGCGGCGGCCATGCCCCTCTACCTGAAGTCGCACAGCCAGGGGGAATACATCTTCGACCACGCTTGGGCCGACGCCTACGAGCGCGCCGGTGGGCGCTACTACCCCAAACTCGTCAGCGCTTCGCCGTTCTCACCGGTTTCCGGACCGCGATTGCTGGTGCGCGACGACGTCGACCGCGACCGGGGTCGGGCGATCCTTGTGGAAGGCGCTTTGGCGCTGTGCGGCCGCTTCGGCGCCTCCGGCGTCGGCGTCAATTTCCCCACGCAACCAGAATGGCGGTTCATGGGCGAACGCGGCATGCTTCTGCGACAGAACCAACAATATCACTGGTTTAACGCGGACTATTCGCGCTTCGAAGACTTTCTCCTTGCGCTGTCCTCCGGACGCCGAAAGACCATCCGGCGCGAGCGGCGGGACGCGGTGGCCGGCTTGGAAATTCATCGACTGACCGGCGCCGAACTCACCGAGGCGCATTGGGACGCGTTCTTCGCCTTCTACATGGATACCGGCGCGCGCAAGTGGGGCCGGCCCTACCTCAATCGCCGGTTCTTCTCCCTTTTGGGCGAGCGAATGGCCGACCGGGTGCTCCTTATCATGGCCAAGCGGGGGGGGCGATGGATAGCGGGGGCCCTCAACCTGATCGGCGGCGACTGCATCTATGGGCGCAACTGGGGTTGCCTCGAGGACGTCCCCTTTCTCCATTTCGAGCTCTGTTACTACCAGGTCATAGACCACGCCATCGAGCACCGCCTCGCCCGGGTCGAGGCCGGCGCCCAAGGGCAGCACAAGATCGCTCGCGGCTATCTGCCGAGCCCGGTCTTTTCGGCCCACTACATCGCGGACAAGGCCTTGCGCGCGCCGGTCGGCCGCGTCCTCGCCGAGGAAATGCGCGCCGTACAGGGCGAGATGGACTGGCTTGCCGAAGAATATTCGCCATTCCGGCAAGCGGTTTGAGAGCTCAGGCGTCCTTCCATGCCGCGGCGAGCAATACCGCGATCGCCTCCGCGTCCTCGGGCTTGGCGAGAGCGATCTGGGACCTGAGGCGCTCCGACCATGGGGCGTTCTTCGGCGCCTCCAGCTTTCGGCGCTCGTCGGGCGGGAGGGCCAAACCGAGGATCGCGGTTCCCCCCTTCGCCGGCTTGAGGGCGGCGAACTGAACCGCGCGCGACCAAGCCGTGTAGCCCTTGCGAGCCGTACGAAGGGCGCCGGCGAGGCGCATGGCGCGGGCATCCACCGCCTCATAGATGGCCCGGGCGTCGGGATCCTTCCATAAGGCGTCGATCAAGGCTCGCGGGTCGCTCCACACGCTCGACGAGCCGAACGCTTCGGCGAGCACCAGTGACGCGCGGTTTTGAAGCAGGCCGTGGTGGACCTTGAACCACGCCAATCGCGCCCGATGCCCCGTCTCCGGGCATGTGCGGGCGATGGCGATCCAGCGGGCGACGGAGCGGCCCGTGGCCCGTTCCATGGAGTCGCGGACGGCGGCGAAATATTTCTGTTGCCGTTCGGTGAGGTTAGAATCGACCATCGCCTTGCGCGATCCTCCGGTTTCGCTACCAGAAACCCCGATCTTCCGGAGCGTGCAAGCCATGAGTCTCGACGGCGCCTATGACCCCGACAATCTCTTCGCCAGGATCGTTCGCGGGGAGGTTCCCGCCGCGCGCATCTTTGAGGACGGTGAGACCCTGGCGTTTATGGACGCCTTTCCCCAGTCGCGGGGGCATTGCCTGGTGGTTCACAAATCGGCGCCCGCCCGCAACCTGCTGGAGGTCGAGCCGGCGCCGCTGCAGGCCCTGATCCTCACCGTCCAACGCGTGGCGCTCGCGGTTCGCGCGGCCCTCAAGCCCGACGGGATCGTCGTCACCCAGTTCAACGGGGCAACCGCCGGCCAGACGATTTATCACCTGCACGTCCACATCATCCCAAGGTGGCAGGGAGTCCCACTCGGCCGCCACGCAGAGAGCGGCATGGCGGATGGCGTTGAGTTGGCGAAACTCGCGGCCGAAATCGGCGCACGGATCGCCTAAACCAGGGCTGGTTCCTGCGTGTCCGATTCGTCGAGCGCCTCGGGGTTTGGCGGCGAGACGGACTTGGCGTCGAACTCAAACGCCAGCTTTCCGTCCCTGAGCACCACCTTGACGTGTCCGCCCTTGGCGAGGCGACCGAAAAGGATGTCGTCGGCGAGGGGCCGCTTGATTTCCTCCTGGATCACCCGGCCGAGGGGCCGCGCGCCATAGAGCTCGTCGAAGCCGTTCTTGGCCAGCCAATCGATGGCGTCGTCGGTGGTCTCGATCGTCACGTGGCGGTCGGCGAGCTGGGCCTCGAGCTGGAGGACGAACTTCTGAACCACCATGCGGATGACCTCCGGCGTGAGGGCCTTGAAGGCGACGATGGCGTCCAGCCGGTTGCGGAACTCCGGCGAGAACAGTTTCTTGATCGCCTCCTCGTCCTGGCCCTCCATCTTCCCACGGCCGAAGCCGATGGAATTGCGCTGGGCATCGGAGGCGCCGGCGTTGGTGGTCATGATCAGTATGACGTTCCTGAAATCCACCTTCTTGCCGTTGGCGTCGGTGAGGGCGCCGTGATCCATGACCTGAAGGAGGATGTTGTAGACGTCTTGGTGAGCCTTCTCGATCTCGTCGAGGAGAACGACCGCGTGGGGGTGCTGGTCCACCGCGTCGGTGAGCAAGCCGCCCTGATCGAAGCCGACGTAGCCCGGAGGGGCGCCGATGAGGCGGCTCACCGTATGGCGCTCCATATATTCGCTCATGTCGAAGCGCAGGAGCTCGATGCCCAGCGTTGCCGCGAGTTGGCGGGCGGTCTCGGTCTTGCCGGTGCCGGTGGGGCCGCTAAAGAGATAGCAGCCGATCGGTTTGTCAGCTTCGCGCAAGCCGGCCCGGGCCATCTTCATGGCGCTGGAAAGCTGCTGGATCGCCTCGGCTTGGCCGAACACCGCTCCGGTCAGGTCGGTTTCGAGTTGGCGCAGGGCCTCGGTGTCGGACTTGGACACCGACTTGGGCGGGATGCGGGCGATCTTGGAGACGACCGTCTCGACCTCCTTGAGACCGATCACCTTTTTCCGGCGGCCTTCGGGAAGAAGCATCTGCGAGGCGCCCGCCTCGTCGATCACATCGATGGCCTTGTCCGGCAGCTTGCGGTCGGTGATGTATTTGGCCGACAATTCCACCGCCGCCCGGATCGCCTCCGCGGTGTATTTCAGTTTGTGAAACTCCTCGTAGTAGCTCTTGAGCCCCTTGAGGATTTTGATGGTGTCCTCGACCGTCGGCTCGTTGACGTCGATCTTCTGGAAGCGGCGGACGAGGGCGCGGTCCTTCTCGAAATGCTGACGAAACTCCTTGTATGTCGTGGAGCCCATGCATCGCAGGGTTCCCGAGGCGAGGGCCGGTTTGAGCAGGTTGGACGCGTCCATCGCCCCCCCGCTGGTGGCCCCGGCGCCGATCACCGTGTGAATCTCGTCGATGAACAAGATTGCCCCGGCGTGATTCTCCAGTTCCTTGATCACCTGCTTGAGGCGCTCCTCGAAGTCGCCGCGATATCGGGTTCCGGCGAGAAGCGAGCCCATGTCGAGGCTGAAGATGGTCGCCTTGGCCAACACGTCGGGCACCTGGTGGCCGACAATCTTGCGCGCCAGCCCCTCGGCGATCGCCGTCTTGCCGACGCCCGGATCGCCCACGAGGAGCGGATTGTTCTTGTTCCTCCGGCACAGGATCTGGATGCAGCGCTCGACCTCGTTCGTGCGGCCGATCAGAGGATCGACCTTTCCCTGACGGGCCTTCTCGTTGAGGTTGACGCAATAGGCTTCGAGAGCCTCGCCTCCCGTCTTCACCGGGGGCTTTTCCTCGTCCTCCGTGGTTCCCTTGGCCGGGCGGGCTTCCGAGGCGCCCGCCTTCTTGGCGATGCCGTGGGCAATGAAATTGACCGCATCGTAGCGGGTCATTTCCTGTTGCTGCAGAAAATAGGCGGCGTGGCTTTCCCTCTCGGAGAAGATCGCCACCAGAACATTGGCGCCGGAAACATCGTCGCGACCCGACGATTGCACGTGGATCACGGCGCGCTGGATCACCCGCTGGAATCCGGCGGTGGGCTTGGCGTCCTCGCCGTCTTCCACCACCAGGCTTTTCAATTCGGCATCGACGTAGTGCGTCAGATTCTTTTTCAGCTCGGCCAGATCGACATCGCAGGCCTTCATCACCGCGGCCGCGTCGGCGTCGTCGATGAGCGACAAAAGGAGGTGCTCGAGCGTCGCATACTCGTGCTTGCGCTGGTTGGCGTAGGCGACGGCGCGGTGAAGTGATTCTTCGAGGTTACGCGAAAACGATGGCAATGAGGGCCTCTCAGTCCTTTTCCATGGTGCATTGCAGCGGGTGCTGATTGCGCCGGGCAGTTTCGATTACTTGAGCAACTTTGGTCTCGGCGACCTCGTAGGTAAATACCCCACAGACGCCGACGCCGTTTTGATGAACATGGAGCATGATGCGCAGGGCGCTCTCACGCGATTTGTTGAAAAATCGTTCGAGAACATAGGTCACGAATTCCATAGGTGTATAGTCGTCATTTAGAATCAACACGCGGTACATCGCTGGTTTCTGGGTTTTGGTCTTCGTCTGGGTGACGACGACCGTCCCGGTTCCGATGGTCGTGTCGCCCTGCTGCTTTTCCGCCACCTCGGCTCTCCAACGTTGGGGAACGCCTGGCCCCAGCCCCGATTAGATATGGAAAGTTCGCGGTTTTGAAAGGGCCATTCACAACTCTTCCCCGGCCGAAGGGCCGCCGGCCGATTTGGCGGCGCCTCGCTCAAGGCTGCGGCCCGCCACCACGGCTCCGGGGCCGAACCGCGCGCGCAGGCCATCCACCGCCTTTTCGGCGCACAAAGAGCGCTCCTCGGCTCCCGTGAAGAGATCGCCGGCGGAGCCGCGGCTGTCGCTCAGAGCGGAAAGTCCCGCGCCGATCAGGCGAAACGCGGATCCGCCGGCCTCGGCCTGGAGGAGCTCGCGCGTGACGGAAAAGAGGGTGCGTGCGGTCTGGGTCGGCGTCGCCAGCGTTCGGCGGCGCGTCACCAGACGAAATGCCGCGGTCCGCAGCTTCAGGGTGACCGCTCGTCCCGCGACGCGCTCGGCGCGCGCCCGGCGCGCGATCTTCTCGCACAGGGGCCACAGCCGGTCCTCGAGATCGGCGCACGCGGTGAGATCGGTGAAAAAGGTGGTCTCGGCGCTGATGCTCTTGCGCGTCCGGTCGGGATCGACCTGCCGGCGATCCTCGCCGCGCGCCAGCCGCGCGAGGCGCGCGCCGATCTCGCCGAAGCGGGTGAGCAAGGCGTCCTCGCCGGCGCGGCACAGATCGCCGACGGTCCGCAATCCGGCCACGTGAAGTGTGCGGACCAAGCCTGGACCGACGCCTGGCAGGATGGAAACGGGGCGGGGCGCGAGGAAGCGCGCCGCCTCGGCGGCTCCGATCATGGCGAAGCCGAGCGGCTTTTCGAGATCCGAGGCGATCTTGGCGAGGACCTTGGTCGTCGCCAGACCGACGGACACCCCCAGACCGATCTCCCG
>JBDTKQ010000077.1:0-2601 GCA_039935235.1 Caulobacteraceae bacterium | reverse complement strand
TTGCCGTCCGGAGCGATGACGTAGGACGTCCGGTCCGAGTGACCGGGATAAACCGCCAGCGTGGCGTCATAGCGTTTGGCGATGGCTGCCTTCGGATCGGCCGCTACCGGGAATTTCGAGCGGCATTCGCTGACGGAAAATTCGGTCAGGCGGTCGATGTTACCCGCAGTCACCCCGATGACCGTCGCGCCAAGCTTTTTGTAGTCGGCGGTCGCGTCGGCAAATTCGTGAGCCTCGATCGTGCAGCCGGGGGTGAAGGCGGCGGGAAAGAAATAGAGGACCACCGGACCCTTCTTCAGGGCGTCCGCGAGATCAAACGTAAATTGTTTGCCGCCTTGCGCCGCCTTGGCGGAAAATTCCGGGGCGGTGGCGCCGACCTTGAGGGCGGCATTGGCGGCCGGAGCGCCGGCGAGAACGGCGGCGGTGGCGAGTGCGGCGAGGGCGATCTTCATGAGGAGAGCTCCGGGCGATGGGTCGGCGTCGCGCATATGCGCCCGCCAGCGCGCCGTGCGCCAGAGGTTTTCGCCCGCGCTTGTCGGAGGCCCGCTCTTCCCCTAACCCTCCGCTCAAGGCCGCGACCCTCGAGCGGCGGGAGGCGATCATTCCATGACCCTCGCGTTCGTGTTTCCCGGTCAGGGCAGTCAGGCGGTGGGCATGGGCGCCGACCTCGCAGCCGCCTTTCCCGCCGCCCGCGCGGTGTTCGAGGAGGTGGACGACGCCCTTGGTCAAACGCTTTGGCGGCTGATCGCCGAGGGGCCGATCGAGGAGTTGACCCTCACGGAAAACGCTCAGCCGGCGCTGATGGCGGTGAGTCTTGCCGTGGTTCGCGCCCTCGAGACGGAGTTCGGGGTGGATGTGCGCCGCGCGGCCTTCGTGGCGGGCCACTCGCTCGGGGAATACTCGGCCCTCGCCGCCGCCGGCGCACTCGGCCTGGCCGACGCGGCGCGCCTCCTGAAATTGCGCGGCCAGGCGATGCAGCGCGCGGTTCCGGTCGGGGCCGGCGCCATGGCCTCGCTGATCGGACCGAAAAGCGACGTGGCCCTCGCCGAAGCCGCCGCGGCGGCGGGATCGGTGGCGGGCGTGTGCGTCGTCGCCAACGACAACAACGCCGGCAATGTGGTGATTTCCGGTGAGACCGCGGCGGTTGATCTGGCCATCGAGAGCGCCAAGGCGATGGGTGCGCGGGCTATTCTTCTGAACGTCTCCGCCCCTTTTCATTGCCCGTTGATGGAACCCGCGGCGGCAGCCATGGCCGAGGCTCTCGCGCGAACGGCGATCGAGCCGCCGGTCGCCCCACTGGTCGCCAATGTCACCGCCCGCCCGACCCTCGATCCCGACACCATCCGCCGGCTGCTGGTGGAGCAGGTCACCGGGCGGGTGCGGTGGCGCGAGAGCATCGAATGGCTGGTGGGGGAGGGGGGCGTTACGATGTTCGCCGAGGCGGGCGCGGGAAAAGTTCTCACCGGCATGGCCAAGAGGATCGCGCCGGACGCCGCCGCCGTGGCGCTGAACACGCCGGCCGATCTCGAAGCCTTCGCCAGGTCCCTGTGAGAGGCCGCTCGATGATGTTCGATCTTTCCGGCAAGACCGCCCTCGTCACGGGGGCCAGCGGCGGCATCGGCGGGGCGATCGCCCGGGCGCTCCATGGGCAAGGCGCCCATGTGGTGCTGTCGGGGACCCGCGAGGGAGCCTTGGCGATCCTCGCCGCCGAGCTGGCCGATCGGGTGTCCCAAGTGGCCTGCGACCTGGCCGACCCGGGGGCGGTCGACGGCCTCGTCGCCACGGCGGAAGCCGCGGCCGGCGGGCCGCTCGACATTCTCGTGGCCAATGCCGGGGTGACCCGCGACGGCCTGTTGTTGCGGATGAAGGACGAGGACTGGTCCAGCGTCATGACGGTCAACCTCGAGAGCTATTTTCGCCTCGCGCGCGCCGCCTTGCGCGGAATGATGAAGCGCCGCGCCGGCCGGATCATCGGCATAAGCTCTGTGGTGGGTGTCACCGGCAATGCAGGGCAGGCGAACTACGCCGCGTCGAAGGCCGGGATGATCGGCTTTTCCAAGGCTCTCGCCCAAGAGGTCGCCAGCCGCAACGTAACGGTCAATTGCGTCGCGCCGGGGTTCATCGAGAGCCCGATGACCAATGCGCTCACCGACGTTCAGAAGAGCGCCATCCTTGGACAAATTCCCGCAGGGAGGCTGGGCGCGGGGGCGGACGTGGCGGCGGCGTGCGTCTATCTGGCGAGCGAAGCGGCGTCCTACGTCACCGGCCAGACCCTGCACGTCAACGGCGGCATGGCGATGATCTAGGAGGAGGCTGGCTGCTAGTGTCACGGAAAGGAACATGCTAGGCGGAAATTCACTTTTCGGACGGGGCGCGGGCCGCCATCGCGGCCATCACTTGGACGATCAACAATCGCGCGGCGGCGGGACAGGAACGTCCCGCCTGGCGGCGCGAATCAAACGAGGGACCGGGACCCAAATGTCCGAAATTCTTGAGCGCGTGCGGAAGATCGTCATCGAGCACCTGGACGCCGATCCGGAAAAGGTGACCGAAAAGGCCAGCTTCATCGACGATCTGGGGGCCGACAGCCTGGACAACGTC
>JBDTKQ010000076.1:0-19628 GCA_039935235.1 Caulobacteraceae bacterium | reverse complement strand
GGGGCGCCCGGCGCCTGCGGCTTCGCACGCTCATCCGTCTGCGTTGGCTGACCATCGCCGGTCAGGCGGTGGTATTGACCGTGACCTTCGCCGTGCTGAAGACGACGATTCCATTCCTGCCCTGTCTGACGATCGTCGGTGCGGCCGTGTTCCTCAACCTGTGGCTGGTCGTCCGCTCGGTGGAGCGGCGGAGCCCCCGCGCGTGGGAGGCGGCCGTTCAGATCGGCTTCGACATTCTCCAGCTGGGAGCCCTCCTGTTCCTGACCGGCGGCGTGCTCAATCCCTTCTGCCTGCTGCTGATCGCCCCGGTCGCCATCGCCGCGGGCAATCTGCCGACCGGTCAGGCCCTGGCGCTCGGCGTCCTCGCGGTCGCCATCTGTCTGATCCTGGCGCTCGTCTCCGTCCCGCTGCCGTGGGCGGCGGGCGAGGACCCGGGCGCACCGCCGCTCTACCGCTGGGCGCGTGGCCTCGCCCTGATCATCGGCATCGTCTCGATCGGAGGCTACGCCTTCTGGGCGGCGCGGGAAGCGGCGCGCATGGCCCTGGCGCTGCACGTCGCCGAAACCGTCCTCGCCCGCGAACAGCGCCTCTCCGCTTTGGGCGGACTAGCCGCGGTCGCCGCCCACGAACTGGGGACGCCGCTGGCGACGATAAGCGTGGTGGCCAAGGAACTGGCTCGCGAGGCGCCCGAAGGCCCCCTGCGCGACGACGCCTGGCTGCTGGTCTCCCAGGCGCAGCGCTGCCGCGACATTCTGCGCCGGCTGGGCGAGGAACCGGAGAAGACCGACGAACTGCACGAACGCATGACCCTGTTGCAATTCGTCCGCGAGGTGCTCGAGCCCTATCCCGCGTCCGGTCCGGTGCGGGCCGAGGCGGTGGTCACCGGACCGCCCAACCTCGTCGCGCCCGACGTCTGGCGCCGGCCGGAGGTTCTGCACGCCATCGCCTCCATTCTCGACAACGCCTTCGATTTCGCCCGCGCGGAAATCCTCCTCACCGCGCGGTTCGACACCGCCTCGATCGTCGTCGAGGTGCGCGACGACGGGCCGGGGTTCGCCCCGGAAATTCTCGCGCGGCTGGGCGAGCCCTATGTCACCAGCCGCCCGGCGGCCGAAGGCTCGCGCACCGGCCACGTGGGAATGGGCCTCGGCTTTTTCATCGCCAAGACGCTGCTGGAGCGCACCGGGGCCGAGGTCAGCTTCCGAAACACCCACCGCGCCGGGGCGGTGGTCAAGGCGCGCTGGCCGCGCGCCGCGATGGAGGCCGTTGAACCCTCCGTCGAGGGACTTGATATCCCACGCCGATCGGCGAACATGATTCGGAAGGGGGTCCAGCTGTCTTGATCCAGACCCAGAAAGTGCCGGGAGTTGCGTACGATGACCTTTTCCGATCCCTCGATCGCCTTCCTGCCTGACCGCTCCCTGCTTCTCCTCGACGACGACGCCGCCCTTCGTAGCCGGCTTGGCCGAGCCCTCGAATCGCGTGGTTTCGAAACGCGCCTGGTGGAAAGCGTGGCCGACGCCATCGAGGCGGTGGACGAAAGCGCCCCCGCGTTCGCGGTTCTCGACATGCGCCTCGAGGACGGCACCGGATTGAGGGTGGTCGAATGCCTGCGCGAGGCGCGACCGGATTGCCGGATCGTCATGCTCACCGGTTACGGCAACATCGCCACCGCGGTGGCCGCGGTGAAGGCCGGGGCGGTTGACTATCTGTCCAAACCCGCCGACGCCGACGACGTGGTCAAGGCGCTGCTCGCCGCCGGCCGCGACACCGCGGCGCCGCCGGACAATCCCATGAGCGCCGACCGGGTGCGTTGGGAGCATATCCAGAGGGTGTATGAATTGTGCAGCCACAACGTCTCGGAAACCGCGCGCCGGCTGAACATGCACCGCCGAACCCTGCAGCGCATCCTCGCCAAGCGCGCGCCTAGGTAGGCTCGGCGCCGCGGGCGACGAACCAGCCGTTGCGGAAGCCCTCCGCCGCCTTGCCATAGACGAACGGTTCGCCGTCGTGGCCGGTCAGGCGACCGCCGGCGGCCACGAGCACAGCGTGTCCGGCGGCGGTGTCCCACTCCATGGTCGGGCCATGCCTGGGATAGATATCCGCCGCGCCCTCGGCGATTTTGCACAGCTTGATCGAGGAATCCATCGGCTCGGACCGGCGAAAGCCATATCGGAGGGTCAGTTCCTCCAGCGTGGCCGGCGTCATCGTATGGCTGATCAGGGCCAGAGCGTCGCCGGCCGGCCACGGCCGCGCGCGCACCGGAAAGGCCCGGTCCCGCCCCTCGTCCATGTGGCGTTTGACCGCCCCCGCGGGCGAGGTGAACCAGACCTCGCCGCTGGGCGGAGCGACCACGGCGCCGGCCACGGGCCGCCCCTGGCGCACGAGCCCGATGTTGACCGTAAAATGCGGATCGCCGCGCACGAACGCCTTGGTTCCGTCGAGGGGATCGACGAGGAAGAAGGTCTCGCCGATCTCCTCGGGGCAGCCGAATTCGCTGGCGTCCTCCTCGGAGACCACGGGGACCGCGGGAAAGTCGCGCGCCAAAGCCTCCAGTATAAGGCGTTCAGCCCGCTGATCGGCGGCTGTGACCGGACTCGAATCGGCCTTGGACACCACATCGAGGCCCGTTCGCCACAGGGGCAAGATGAGCCTGGCCGCCTCGATGGCGATCTCGGCGAGGCGATAACCGACGGTGGGGGCGGCGATGTCGACCGTGACGCTGTTCATGAGGCGTCTTAAAAGACCGGACCGGCTTTGCCAAAGCGACAAATCAGGCGAGCCTCCGCGCCATGCCGATCGCCGCCATCCCGCCCCAACTTCTCGCCGCGCGATTGGCGGCCCGGTTGGTCCACGATCTGATGGGGCCGGCCAGCGGCGTGGCCACCGCGCTCGAACTCCTCGCCGCCGATGGCGCGGGCGATCCGCGGGCCGAGGTCCTCCAACTGGCGGTCTCGAGCAGCCGGCGGCTGGTCGGCGATCTCGCCTTTGCCCGGGCGGCCTTCGGCGGGGGAAACGGGGAGGTCCAGACCGCCGACATCGAGGCGCTGGCGCGAAGCGCGTTCGACGGGCTTCGCCCGACCCTCGCCTGGGAGACCGCGCCCGCCGGCGTTTCCGCCCGCGCCGGAAGCGCCGTGCTGATTCTGCTGCGGATCGCCGCCGGCGTGGTCGGTTCGGGGGGCGAGGTTCGGGTGAGCGGCGCCTTTCGCATCGAGGCGCGTGGCCCGCGGGCGTCGCTGCGGCCCGAGGTACGCGCGGGCCTCGCCGGCGAGGCTCTCGGCGAGGGACTGGCCGGCCAATGGGCGCCGGCCTTCTACGTCCGCTCGCTCGTCGCGGGGGCGGGCGCTGGTTTCGTGCTGGCGGAAAGTGCCACCGCCGTCGTCTTCGATCTTGCGATGGAATAGACGCGCAAAACCGCCCCCCTTTGAGAAGGGAGACGGTTCACGCGTCCCGCCGGGCCTCGGCGGGACAGGAAGATCGCGGCTAGTGGCCCTTGGCGTCGTTGGCGGTGTCGGTGACGGCGTGACCGGCGGAGGAGACGTCCTTGCCGGCGCCGCCGATGGTGTTGCAGGCGGTGGTGGTCAGGCTGGCGGCGAGAACCGCCAGGATCAGAATTTTACGCATGTTCGAAATCTCTCCTGAGTAGAATCAGCCTGTCGGCTTGGAAACACCAGCCCATGGTCGCGGGTCCGCCCGCGAATGTCCAGTGGCGGCGATATCGGGTGTGGGGAAGACGAGCCGGGCGGTGAGGCCTCCGTCACGATTGGCGCAAAAGGTGACCTCGCCGCGCAACTGGCGGGCGAAGGCGGTCATCAGGGTGCGCCCCACCCCCGTTCCCACTTCCGGAGAGCCCTCGCGCATGGCCCCGCTGTCGGTGATCGCAAGCTCCGCGAGGGCCCCGGCGACCTGGAATCTCACCGCCAGCCGCCCGCCACCATCGCCGATGCCGTGCTTTTTTGCGTTGGAGATAGCCTCGACGGCGAACAGCGCCAGCGGGGCGAGGCGATCAGGGTCGATGATGATCGGATCGATGTCGAGCGCGGTCTCGATCGGCGCTCCGGCCCCGGTTTCCCCGACGATGAGTTGGGCGATCAGTTCGTCGAGAAAATCCCGCAGGTCGACGCGCTTGAGATCGGGACCCTGATAGAGGGAGCGGTAGATCAGGGCGAGGGCGGAAATCCGCTGTCGGGTGTCGGACATCGCCGCGCGCGCCGCCGGGTCGGTGAGCGCCCGCTGTTGCATGTTGAGCAGCGAGGAGATCACCTGAAGGTTGTTTTTCACCCGGTGATGGATCTCGCGCATGAGCGCGTCCTTTTCGACCAGGCTGTCCCTCAGGACCGTGTCGCGGGCGGCGATCGTCTGGGCCATCCCGTCGAGGGTCTCGGCCAGCCCGCGGATCTCGGGGGGCGCGGTATGGGCCATGAGCGGATGGACGCTGTAGCGCCCCCGCGCGTAGATCGAGGCGATACGCTGGAGATAGCCGATCCAGCGGACGATCCCCCGGTCGGCCACCGTCCACACCGCCGCCAACGCCAGGGTGAAGGCGAGAAGCGGCAAAAGGATCGAGGTCACCGGATTGAGCCTCGCCCAAAGGACGACACCCTCCGACGGGGCCGAGAGGACGGCGTAAACGTTGCGGCCGACCAGCGGGGCGGAGGTAAACACGCGCCAGTCTCCGGCCCGGTCGCGTTGCAGCCACAGCGAGGCGCGGTCGCGCGCGGCGCCCATCAAGTGGCCGCCGAGGCTGACCGGAAAGGCGCTGGCCAGGGTTGTGGAGAGATAGCGTCCGGCGCCGTCGGCGAGGGCCACTTCCGATGTCACCGGCAAGGCCCGATCCACCCGCTCGGGGCGCAGGCTGGCCAGGGATATGATCGCCGTCAGCGCGCCCCCGAACCGCCCGTCCGGCTCGTTCGCCCGGACGCCGGCCAGCAGCGCCGGCTGGTCGGCATAGATCGCGCCCGGCGCGGTCGTCACCACCATGCGGCCCCCCGAGGCGAGAGCGCGGAACCACGGCCGGACGGCGCGGCCGGGATCGGGCGGCACGCTCGCCGCGGCGCACGCCACCCGCCCGGCGGCGTCGAAGCGGATCAGGTTCACATAGCCCGGAATCCTGCCCTTGATGTCCGCCAGCCGCATTGCGCACTCCAAGCCGACCGATCCCGGAGCGAGGGTCTGGAGAAGCACCTCGGCGGCGGCGATCCGGGCTCTGGCGCTGGCCGTGCTGCGCTCGGCGGCCCCGACCAGCGCGGCGTTCCGGTCGCGCTCTTCGAGGCGGAAATTGAGCGTCGATTGCACCGCGCCGAGAATCAGCACCGGCGCGAGGGCGACGGCGAGCGCCAGCGCGAGGCGCACACGGATCGTCGCCGACCACCAGCGTCCTTCCGCCGGCGGAACGGTCAACGCGGGGCGCTCAGCCGCTCCGCGTGCGCGAGAATCGAACCCATCGCCTCGCCCGCGGCGGCGCCGTCGCGGCTGTAGTCTCCGCGGTTGAGAATACCCTGCAGCGCCCGCCGCGCGCGGCTGACGCGGCTCTTCACCGTGCCCACCGCGCAGCCGCAGATTTCCGCCGCCTCCTCGTAGGCGAAGCCGCCCGCCCCCACCAAAATCAGGGCCTCGCGCTGCTCGGAGGGCAGCATGCCCAGCCCGAGGCGCAGTTCGTCGAGGGCCACCGGCGCCGAAGGATCGTCGATCGCCATCAGCGTCCGCTCCGCCGCTTCCTGATCGAGCTGACTCTGGCGCCACGACCGGCGCTTCTCGGAATAGAACTGGTTGCGCAGGATCATGAAGGTCCACGCCTTCATGTTGGTGCCCATTTCGAAACTGGCGCGGGCGTCCCACGCCTTCATCATCGCCTCCTGGGCCAGATCGTCGGCCGCCGTCGGATCGCCGGTCAAGGTGCGGGCGAAGGCGCGCAGATGGGGAATGAGGCCCACCAGTTCGGCCTTGAACGCCGCGTCGCGTTGTGGATCCGACACGCGGTCGGCGCGGTCGACCGCGCTCATGCGCTGGGCTCTTCGGCGCGCTCGTCGGCCTTGCGCAGGATTTCGAGAAATTCATCGGGCACCGGCTCGCCCACCACCTCGTCGAACATCTGCCGCAGCTTGGCGCCGATGGCCTGCTGGCGAAGGCGCGCCTCGTCCAGCGCGGCCGAGTGGTACGATGGCAGTTTCATGGCCCTCCGATTCGATCGAACGCCTCGCGGCGGTCGCGAGCACCCCCCGGCACAGTCCGGCGCCTTTCGCGAAACGCCCCCATGGTGTACCGGTTCCGTGGCTGGCGCGACATTCGGCGCTTGGCCGTTCGCCGACGAGCCGGCGGGAACCGCTTGGCGCCAGAAGCGTTACCCGCCTTTAGGGGGCGACGGCGCGGCCACCGCGCTCGCGTGACGAAGCCCGTTAGACGATACCCGAAAATGGAGCGTTCATGAGTCTCTTGGCCAAGCTGGCGCCGCACCTGCCCTACGTGCGCCGTTACGCGCGCGCGCTGACCGGCGATCAAGGCACGGGAGACCATTATGTTCGGGTCGCGCTCGAGGCGCTCGCCGCCGGCGATCGCTCGCTCGACGCGGAGCTCTCCGCGCGGGTGGCCCTCTATCACGTCTTTCACGCAATTTGGTGCGGCACCGGCGCCCAACTCGAGCCGCTCGAGGTCGACGCCGCGGCGACGGCCGGATCGCCCAGTCAGCGGTTGATGCGCATCGCCCCCAGATCGCGCCAGGCTTTTTTGCTGACCGCGGTGGAGGGGTTCACCCCAAGCGAGGCGGCGCAGATTCTGGACACCGGCTTTTCCGACGTCGAGCGGCTCATCGCCCAGGCGCAAAACGAAATCGACGCCGAACTGGCCACCGATGTGCTGATCATCGAAGACGAGCCTGTGATCGCTGCGGATATCGAGGCGCTGGTGCGGGAGTTGGGGCACGCGGTGACCGGCATCGCCGCCACGCGCGATGAGGCCATCGAGGCTGTCGGGCGCGCGCGGCCGGGGCTGGTGCTCGCCGACATCCAGCTCGCCGACGGGTCGTCCGGCATCGACGCGGTCAAGGACATCCTGGCGAAAATCGACGTGCCGGTGATCTTCATCACCGCCTTTCCCGAGCGACTGCTCACCGGAGAGCGCCCCGAACCGACCTTCCTGATCACCAAGCCGTTTCAGCCCGAAACGGTCAAGGCGGCCATCGGCCAAGCTCTCTTCTTCCACCCGCGGGGCCGCGAAAAGGCGGCGTGAGGCGCGTTTGCGCCGTTCAGGACGGGCTGGGCGGGGCCGGGACGTGGAAAGAGGCGGCGTCCCCCGCGCTGGGTGCATTGCGGTGCTGCTCGCGGGTCAACTCTCGCGCCCGCCACCCCCACACGACCGCGAGGGCGATGACGACCAGGACCACCGACACCGCGAGTATCCAGAACAGGTGACGGCCGCGACGACCTTGTCGCGCGGGGGTGGCGGCGAGTTTGGGGGGGCCCGGAGCGCCGGTCATGGCGTGCAAATCCCGTTTAGCGACGCATCCGGAACGGCGCGGGGCCGCGGGTTGTTCCAACTTCGCCGGCGAACCCTCGTGTTCAGGGTTTCGGCGACAGGTGGAAGGTGACGTCGGCGCGCCGGCGCAGGGGCCTGGCCTCGCCGTAGCCGTTCTGGGCGCCCGCGCCGCCGGAAGCGGAAACATCGAAAGCGACCTTGTCGAAACCCCGGCGGTGAAGCGCGAGGGTCACCGCATCAGCCCGGCGGCGCGACAGCTCGAAATTGGCGTCGGGGCTTCCGACGGCGTCGGCCAGACCCTTCACATCGATGCCGCTCACCGCGCAGCGGCGCGCGGCCGCCGCCGCCGCGTCGAGCAGATTGGCGGCAGGATGGGTTATGGCTGCCGACCTTGGCTCGAAATAGATCGAGATCGTGGTGTCGGCGCAGGTGCTCGGCGACTGGATCAGGGGCACCCTGGACCCTGAAACGGTGTGACAAGCGCTGGCGAACGTGAGCGCTCCCATGGCCCCGATCGTCACGGCGAGGCCGGCGATGCGCGGGTGGCGTCTTGCGGGTCGGACGGCGGTCATGGTTGGAGAGTCCCCTCGAAATCATCACGTTCTCCAGCCATAGGCGGGCGCGGCGCGGGCGTCCATGCCCGCTACGCCCCGGGGCGAGCTTTGCCATGGTGACGCGGAACCTCCCGCCGCGCGGGATCGTTCTACCGTGACCACGGAACAAGGCAGGGCGAAGCGATGAGCGGTTGGTTCGGACGGCGGCGGCCCAGCACGGGTCCCGTGGACGGCGACGGCCCGACGGGCGCCTACCGCGAGGGCCGTCTGGACGAGCGCGCCGCCGAGCAGGCCGATCCGGCGGCGGTCGCCCCCACTCCCATCACCCGCGACGCCGCGCGCCTCGACCGCGACAGGCTCGACGCTTCATACGATCGCGGACGACGGGACGCCCGGGCACGGCGGCGCGGATCACCGGTTCTCACGCTCGTTTTGCTTGTGCTCGTCATCGTCGCCGCCATTCTGATCTTTCTCGCGATCCGCAACGGCTCGTTCGCCGGCGGCGGGGCGGTGGTCGACCGCGAGATTTCCAACCTGGCGCAAACGGCGCAGGCCCCGGTGCGCAACGCCGCCGACAAGACCGGCGCGGCCCTTCAGAACGCCGGCGAGAACCTCAAGCAGTCGGCCGGCACGGGCAAACCCTGAGGGTGACGCCGTCAACGAGCCGATGCGCGGGGGGGGCCTGATGGCGCGGATCGCTCATCTTTCAGACATTCATTTCGGCGGTGAGAACGTCGCGGCGGTCGCCGGGGCCGCCTCGTGGATCGCCGCCAACACCCCCGACGTGGTGGTGATCACGGGCGATATCACCAGCTTCGGGCGGCCCGCGGAATTCGCCGGCGCGGCGGCGTGGATCGGGGGCCTGGCGCCACCGGTGGTGATCACCCCCGGCAATCACGACACGCCCTATCTGGGCATCGTCGAGCGGCTGGCGGCGCCGTTCGCGCGGTTCGAACGCCTCTTCGGCCGGGCGGACGGGGTTTTCTGGTCAGCGCCGGGTCTGGCGGTCTCGACCCTCAACACCGCCCGGGGCGCGCAGGTCCGCCTCAACTGGTCCAAGGGCGCGGTGGCCCATCGTCAGGTCGTTGCGAGCCTCGACCGGTTTGGAGTGGCGGCGGGCGCCTTGCGGGTGGTGGCTTGCCATCATCCTCTGGTGGAAATGGTCGGTGGCCCGATGACCGCCCGGGTGCGCGGCGGCGAAAGGGCGGCGCGGAAACTGTGCGAGGGCGGCGTCGACCTGATCCTTACCGGACACATTCACGCGCCCTTCGCCATGGCCTTCCCCTACGGCGACGGGCGGGCCTACGCGGTGGGCGCGAGCACCCTTTCGGTGCGCGAGCGGGGCGTACCGGCGGGGTTCAACCTCGTCGACATCGACGACGCGGCCATCGACGTCACAGCGCTGGGCTGGTCGGGATCGGGTTTCGAGACGTGGCGCACATGGCGGCTCGATCGTCGAGGGAGGGCCGGGACGGGCGCGGGGATGGAGCCGGCGGCCCTCGGCGGGTGACCGGTCTCACCGGTGGGTCGGGCGGCGCCCTTCGAGGAACGCGCGGACCGCCGATCCCAGATAGCGCGGGTTACGGACGGCGAGGAAGCCCGCGCCGAGGGCCGCGGAGATCGCCATCACCGGCTTTTGCCGGACGAACGCGAAGACGCGCTCCGCCACGTTCCCGGCCATCGCCTCGACCGGGGCCGGATGCTTTCGCCGGGTCGCCATGACCATGAAAAGCGCCGTCGCCGCGATCAGAAGCGCGGCGACGAGGGCCACGATCGCCGCGGCGCCCGCCCGGCCGAGCCACGGCTCGATCCATGCATAGAGAGCGAACGCCAGAGCGACCACGAGCACCGCCGCGCTGGCGGCGAAGGCCGCCGCCGCCGCCAGCGCCATCATGAGGCGCCGGAGGATCACTTGCCGCGGCTGGAGAGCAGCAGGCCCAGCAACAGGCCGACTCCGAGGCCGGCGAGGGTCGCGGTCATCGGCCGTTCCTTGACCTTGTCCATGACATAGCGCTGAGCCTCGTCCACGTGCTGGCCGGCGTTGCCCGTATAGCTTTTGGTGTGCGCCCGCAGGGACTCGACGCTTTCCTTGAGGATCTTTTCAGCCGTCCGCGCGGCGTCCGCGATCATCCGCTCCGCCGCGCCGAGAGCATCGTTGAACGCCCTCTGGCCGTGATCGACGGCGGCGCCGGCCGCGGCCGTGGCGGACTTCGCCTCGTCGGCCGCGTGATCGATGCTGCGTGACGCCATAAAATCTCTCCAAGCCTGAGCGCGGCCAGGTGCGGGCCGTGAGTTGTCAGTCGCCAGAACGTCGGCGCGAAGCAGGCGTTCCCATCGTCGACACAATTTGCTGAAACACGACCAATATATAGCGTATCATCGCCGGGGGGCGGCAACCCACACGCGGCAGACCGTCAAGGCGACATGAACGACGACGCTCGCACATCCGGGGCCAATGGCGCGAAACGGCCCGCTCTCGACCAGGGGCGCCTCGAACTTGCCCTGACCGCCGCCGAAATGGGCGAGTTCGAGTTCAACGCGGTCAATGACCAGTTCATCGTCAGCGAGCGCATGGCCTGGCTCACCGGCGTCCCCGCCGGAGTCATGCCCGGACATGGCGGGAACGCCCTCTACGCTTTTGTCCATCCCGACGATCTTGCCCGCGTGCGCGGCGTGGTCGACGAGAGCCTGGAGCAGCGGCGCCGCTACGATGTCGCCTTCCGCATGTTTCGCCCCGACAGCGGCAAGCTGCGGTGGATGGAAAGCTCGGCGATCGGCGTCCGCTTCGCCGATGGCGCCCTCGACAGGGTGATCGGCGTCGTGCGCGACGTCTCGAAGCGCAAGGCCAGGGACGACGAGCGCGAGGCGCTGGTCGCCGAACTGGACCACCGGGTCAAGAACGTGCTCGCCACGGTGCAGTCGCTCGCCGCGCAGTCGGCCCGCCGCACCGTCTCGCTCGAGGCCTTCCTCAAGACTTTTGCCGGCCGGCTGGAGGCGATGGCCGCGGCGCACACGCTTTTGACCTCGACCCGATGGCGGGGGGCGGACATCGGCGACATCGCCGCCGCCGAGCTGGGCGGCCTCGCCTACGGCCAGGCGCGTTGGGAAGGTCCGGAGATCGCCCTCAACCCCCGCGCCACCAACGCCCTCACCCTGGCCTTGCACGAACTTGGGACCAACGCGGTGAAATACGGCGCCCTCTCCACCGGGGAGGGACGGATCGAATTGAGCTGGCGCCACCGCAAGGACGGCGGATTCGAGCTGATCTGGACCGAACGCAACGGGCCGCCGGTATCGCCGCCGGGTCGCCATGGCTTCGGCGCCACGCTGCTCGAGCGGGTTACCGGCCGCGAGCTGGGTGGCAGCGCCAACCTCGAGTTCCGCCCCGAAGGGGTCCGCGCGGTTCTCCTCGCCGACGCCACGGCCCTGACCGGCGAGGCGGACCTGGACGACATGCCAGGCGCGCTGGCTCGCGGGGTCGCCGAGGACGCCGCCGTTGCCGGCGCCTCGGTCGGCGACCTCCCGGGCCAGGACATTCGTGAGGTCAGGGTGCTGATCGTGGAGGACGCCGTTCTCCTCGCGCTGGAGCTCGAGTCCGGCCTGATCGAGGCTGGAGCGGTGGTGGTGGCCTCGGCGTCCAGTCTCGAGGAGGCCCTGACCATGGCCGCCCTCGACTTCGATGTCGCCGTTCTCGACGCCAACCTCAACGGTCGGTCGGTCAAGCCCATGGCCATGGCGCTGTCGGCCCTCGGAAAGCCGTTCATTTTCGCCACCGGCTACGACGAGGCGGCCGCCCCGCCGGAGGGCTTCGAGGCGCCTGTGGTGCGCAAGCCCTACAATATCCGCCAGATCGCGGGCGCCATCGCCAGCGCCCTGCACGAGAACGGGACCCCGGCCGCCTAAATCACCTTCGCGGCGCGCAGGGCGCCAAGCTCCTCGGCGCTCACGCCCGCCAGTTCGCCGAGCACGGTCTCGGTGTCGGCGCCGAGAGGGCGACCCGGCCAGCGAACCGCTCCCGGCGTATCCGACAGCTTGGGGAACACCCCTTGCATGCGAATGCGCCCAAAGGCCGGGTGATCGGTCTGGACGATCGCCTCGCGGGCGCGGAACTGAGGGTCATCGATCATATCCGGCGCGCGAAAGACCCGCCCGCACGGCACCCCGGCGGCTTCCAGAACCTTCAGCAACCCCGCGAGGGATCGGCCGCCCGTCCAGGCCGCAACGAGACCGTCGAGTTGCGCCTGATGGACACCGCGGGCGGCATGGTCGGCGAAGCGCGGGTCGGCGGCGAGGCCGGGAGCGCCCATGACCTCGGCGAGACGGGCGAACACCGTATCGCCGTTTCCGCCGATCAGAATCTGCTCGCCGTCGCGGGTGGGATAGACATTCGATGGGGCGATCCCCGGCAGCACCGAGCCCGCGCGCTCGCGGATATAGCCGGTGACGTCGTATTCGGTGATCAGATTCTCCATCATCGCCAGAACACTTTCATAGATCGCCGCGTCCACGACCTGACCGCGGCCGGTGGCGTGGCGGACGTGCACCGCCATCAGCACGCCCATGGCCGCATGGACAGCCGCCAGACTGTCGCCGATGGAGATCCCCGCGCGCGCGGGGGGACGATCCGGCTCGCCGGTGACGTGGCGAAGTCCGCCCATGGCCTCGCCGATCAGACCGTAGCCGGCGCGCGTCGCATACGGACCGGTCTGGCCGAAGCCGGACACCCGGGCCATGATCAGACCGGGGTTCTCGCCGCTGAGCGCTTCGTAACCCAGGTCCCAGCGCTCCATCGTGCCGGGGCGGAAATTTTCCACCACGACGTCCGCCCCGGCGATCAGCGTCCGCGCCAGATCCCGTCCGCGCGACTGGCGCAGATCGAGGGTCACCGACTTCTTGTTGCGCCCGATCACCGGCCACCACGGCGAATGGCCGCCCGGAAGGCTGCGCCCCCACTGGCGCATTGGGTCGCCCCGGCCCGGGTCCTCGAGCTTGATCACCTCGGCCCCGAAGTCGCCGAGAATCTGGCCGCAGAACGGGCCGGCGATCAGGGTGCCCATCTCGATCACCCGCAGATCGGCGAGGGGACCGGTCATCGTGTGGCGTCCTGACGGGGGAACCGGTCACGCATCCGTGAGGTTATGACGAGGCCAGCCGTCATTTCCAATCCCTGAAGGAACGACCATGACCCGCTCGATACTCATCGCCGGCGCCGCCGTCGCGGCCCTCGCGGTTTCCGCCTGCGGCCGTCACGCCGATCAGACCGCCGCCACCGCCCCGGCCGCCGACCAGACCGTCGCGCCGGCGGCGCCGGCGGTGATGACCGCCGCGGACTTCGTGACCGCCGCCGCCGCCACCGACATGTTCGAGATCACCGAGGCGAAGATGGCGCTCAAACGATCGGCCAACGCCGACGTCAAGAAATTCGCCAACATGATGATCGTCGACCACACCAAGTCCACCGCCGCCCTCAAGAAGGCGATCGCCGCTTCGGGCGAGTCGCTGACCCTCCCGAGCGTTCTTCCCGCTGACATGCAAACCAGGGTCGACGATCTGACCAAGGCGAGCGGCGCCGACTTCGACAAGACCTATATCGACCAGCAGGTCGCCGCCCACCAGACGGCCCTCGGGGCGTTGCAGGGCTACGCCCAGACCGGCGATGTCCCGGCGCTCAAGAGCTTCGCCTCCGACACCGTGACCGTCGTGCAGAGTCACCTGACCGAAGCCCAGCGCCTCCAGGGCATGATGAAATAGGTCGAAAACGACCGCGCGTCCCCGCTACGGCGGGGTCGATCGCGGACTGAACCGATCAGCCTGCCTGTTTCACCGCCACGGTGTTGGCCGCCGCGTCGCGCTGGATGAGTTCGTCATAGGGATCGACTCCGGCGAAGGCGGGCTTTCGGGTGGCGATGAAATCGAAGGTCGAGGTCCCCGAGCGGATGTCCCGCTTCGCCAGAGCGATCACGTCGCGCGGGCGAAAGCCACTTGAGTCAGGCTTGGCGGCGAACAGGCCGACGGTCAGGATCTCGTCCATCGGGGCCGGCCGCTCGCGCCCCTGGCCATCGGCGTAGAGTTTTGTCGCGGAAACCTCGAGGCGCACGTCGTAGCGTCCATCCGGGCGACGCCGCGCGCGGGCTGAGACCGCCTTCAGGTCATAGAGGGTGATCTTCTCGAACAGATCGCTGATCAGCGCCTGCTTGTCCGGCGGGGCCTGGGCGCGAAGCGCGGCCACCAGATCGAGGGACGTGGGATAGGGCGCCCCCTTGAAAGCATAGGCCGCCAACAGCGAGCGAAGGGCGGCGTTCACCTTGTCCTCGCCGATCTCCTCGGCAAGGCGGTCCATGACCAGGGACCCCTTGCGATAGTGGATGTAGCCTTGGTCCTCGACGCGCTCGAGAGGCTGTTCGGCGGCCACCTCGCCGCCCCGCGCCCGCAGATAGGAGTCGAGCTCATAGCGCAGGAACTTGCGGATCATGTCCGGACCGTAGAGCCGGCGCATCACCCTCAGCGCCGAATACTGGGCCAGGGTTTCGGATAGCACGGTCGCCCCTTGCTGATCGGCGCCGACGATCTGGTGGGCCCACCACTGATGGGCGAATTCGTGGGCGGCGACATAGGTGACCATGTCGATGCGCGAGGGATCGCGGTAGTCGGCGATGAAGCCGAGACCTTCCGACCATGGAAAGGTCCCGGCGAAGGACTGGGCGAACCGGCCGTAGTCGGGAAATTCGACGATCCGCGCCTCGCGGAACTGATAGGGGCTGAAATTGGCCTGATAGTAGTCGAGGGAGGCCTTCATGGCCTTGAGCATGCGCCCGACGTTGGTCGCGTGCCGGGGGTCGAAATAGACCGACAGATCCACGCCCTCGTAACGGACGGTGCGCACCGCGTAGCGCGCCGACTGGATGGAGAAAAATTGCAGTATGGGCGCCTCGGCGACGAAGCGCGCGGTGCGCCGGCCCCCTTGAGTGACGTCGGACACCTCCTGGCCCGGAGCGACCGGCGTCTGATCGGCGTCGGTCGTCACGGTGATGTCCGAGGCGCTCCAGCCGGCATGGCCCGCGTAGGACCACGCCCGCGAGGCGAGGTCCCCCGGCGGCGGCCGGCGAAGCTCGACCGGCAGGCCGTATTTCCGGCGCTTGGCCCTGTCCGTCAGCAGCCGCTCACGGTCCATGCCGATCATCGGGGCGATCTCGAAGGAATTGGCGAATGTTCCGTTGTGCACAACCGCGGTGAGGTCGCGGGTCTCGCGCCTGCTGGTGCGAAACCCCCGCTCCGCCAGGCGGGTGTCGAACGACAGAGTGCGGCGCTCGCCGGGGGCCATCGGCGTGTCGAAGGTGAAGATGCGGTAATTGAAGCGGTCGAAGGTGCGCGTCGGGCGGGCCCCCTCGACGCTGAGGGCGCGCACCTCCAGATCGCGGGCGAAGCGCACGTGCACCTGGCGCAACGGCGCGGCGGTCTTGTTCTCGAGCTCATAGGTTCCGGTCGCTTCGAGAGCGGGAACTCCGGGCTGGATGTTCACCGCCATCCTGACCGCGACGACCCCCGGCTGCGGGACCGTCTCATACCGAAGAAGGGTTCTTTCGTAGTCGGCGAGCCATCGGTCGTCGCCGATCTGGGTGCGATAGGCGTTCCACACATCGGTGTTGAGGAAGATGAAGCCGCCGGTCCCCGCCGCGGCGAGGAGCGCGCCCGCGAGCAGCCACCCCGGCGCTCCCGCCAGCCGCCGGGGGGTCCGCGCGATGCGCCGGGCCGGCCCCCCCGGCGCGCCCCGCCGCCACAGACCATAGGCGACGACGAGCAGAGCGAGACTGATCGCGCTCCACCAGGCGCGAAACCACCAGGCGCCGATCCAGAACCGGCCCTCGCCGTTCATGTCCGACAGGGGAACGGGGTTGGTCTCGCCAAACAGCAGGAGATTGTGCTCGATCCCCATGCCCGGGAGCACGAACCGGGAAATCACATAGAGCACCATCAGTCCCCAGCCGACCGCCTTGGCAGGCGCCACGACCTGAAAAAACATGGCCAGCGCGGCGACAAAGGCCAGGTCGACCGACCCGGGGAGCAGGTACCACAGGAGATATTTGCCGATCTCGAAGTGGAAATATCCCTTGGCCGCCTGGACCAGAATCGCGGCGGCGACGCCCACCGCCAGAGTGGCGATGAGCACGAGGATCACCGCCGCGGTCTTGGGAACGATGAAGGTCCAATCGGGCGCCGGCGTCGCGTCGATCATCGAATCGGCCCGGCGGTCGCGGTCGCGCCACACCAGTTCGCCGGCATAGAAGGCGGCGATCAGCACCAGGAAAGTATAGAGGCTGCCGTCGAGCACGGGGATCAGGATGCGGGTCACCGGCAGGAGGGCGCCGCCGTAGCGGTCGTCGTCGGTGGCGGTCCACAGCGACCCGGCGGCGTTGGCCAGGCCCAGGCCCAGGATCACCCAGAACACCGGGCCGCCGATCACCTGGGCGAGATCGAATCGCGTGCGGGCGGCAAGCTGGGCGAGGCCGGTCCGGCGGTCGAACCGCGGCGCGGCAGGGGGGGCGGACCCGCGCGCCGGCGCCGCCGGGCGGCGGGACGGAGCGGCGGCGCGTCCTCCGGGCGCCGCCCGCTGCCCCCACAATGGATAGGCGAGGGCGAGGAAACCGGCCGCGAGGGCCAGGGCGAACAGCCGGTCGAAAAGCAGCGCCCCCTTTAGCGCCGGAAGCAGGGTGTTCCGCTCGCTCGCCGTCCAATAGGTCGTGGCCACGTCATAGGCGAAGAGGCCGAAGGGATCCCACCGCGCGAGCAGCGGCTCGACGTCCGGCTTGCCAAAGGCGATCCCGCAGATGGCGTAGATCGTCACCAGGGCGATCACCGCGACGAAGGTCCAGGCCATCGACCGGGTCGCGGCGGCCACGGCGAAGAACAGGGTCGAGGTGAAGGCGATCACCGGGAGGCCGAGGACGGCGTAGGCGAAGAGATAGGCGTCTGGGCGGAACGGACCCAGCCGTTCGGGATCGATCCACGGCAGGAAACCGCCGATGGCCATGGCCGCGGTCACCGCGAGGAACGACAGGGCCGCCGCCGCGAACGCCCCGGCGAACCGCCCGTAGAGATAGGCGAACTTCCCAAGGGGGGTGGCGCGCACGATCGGCCCAAACCCGGTCTCGTCGTCGCGCAGGGCCGCGCCGGCGACGAAGGCGGTGGAGACGAACATGAAGAACAAGCCCATCATCA
The DNA here is from genome assembly GCA_039935235.1 of Caulobacteraceae bacterium. Lineage (GTDB taxonomy): Bacteria > Pseudomonadota > Alphaproteobacteria > Caulobacterales > Caulobacteraceae > Acaudatibacter. The sequence goes on along the minus strand of JBDTKQ010000076.1, from coordinate 2,388 downwards.
GATGGGTCTGGCCGATGACGAACGGGCTGTTCTTGTGAATGTTGGCGGTATCGCCGATGCTGATCCGGTCGCTGGCCATGAAACCGAACGTCAGCAGAAAGAAAATCACCGTGGCGATCCAGAACAGCGGCGCGCGAAGCTGCTGGCGGAACTCGAATGCCGCCACCCTCGCCAACATGGATCCGTCGCCGCTCAAGCCGCCGCCGGCCGGTGCGACGGGGTTGCCGCGAGAGTGGAGAAATAGACGTCCTCGAGGCCGCCGAGGGTCGGGGCGAACCCGTGACCCGGGTCGCGGTCGGCCAGAACATGAATCACCGTGCGCCCGGAATAGAGGCGGGTGGAGATCACCTGATGTTGCTCGCGCACCCCCGCCAGTTCCGTCTTGTCGATGCTCTTCATCCAGATTCGCCCGGCGAGCGCCGCCATCAGGTCCCCCGGCGCCCCGTGGCGCACGATCTGGCCCTCGCAGATGATCGCCATCGCCGGGCAAAGGTCGGCCACGTCGGCGACGATGTGGGTCGAGAGCAAAACCACGACATTCTCGCCGATCTCGGCCAGAAGGTTGAGAAACCGGTTGCGCTCCTCCGGATCGAGACCGGCGGTGGGCTCGTCGACGACGATGAGCCGCGGCGCGCCGATCAGAGCCTGGGCGATGCCGAACCTCTGGCGCATGCCGCCGGAAAACCCCGCCAGCGGACGGCGCCGCTGGTCCCACAGATTGACCTGAACGAGGAGGGCCTCGACCGTGGCGCGGCGCTCTCGCCGGTCGGCTATCCCCTTGAGCACCGCCATGTGATCGAGCATCGCCTCGGCGGAAACATAGGGATAGACGCCGAAATCCTGCGGCAGGTAGCCCAGGGTGCGGCGCAACGCCTCGGGGTGTTTGAGCACGTCGATGTCGTCGAAGCGCACGAAGCCGGAGGTCGGCGCCAGAAGGGTGGCGACGATCCGCATCAGGGTCGACTTGCCCGCGCCGTTGGGCCCGAGAAGCCCGTACATTCCCTTCGGGATGGTCAGGCTCACATCGTCCAGCGCCTTGGTCCCGCCGGGATAGATATGGCTCAGCGCCTCGATGATCAGCATGGGCTGGCGCCCTCCGTTCGCGACCGCTTAACCGCAAAGCAGCGACCGGGGCCATGGGCAAGTGAAACAACTGTCAGGTGGTGGCCCCGCGGCGAAAACGGGGGGCGACACCGCCGCTCTGGCCAAGACGGCCGGGCGGCGGTAGGCGTCTTCGCATGGTCGGTTACCCCTTCCCACCCCCGCCGCGCCCCGTCGTGTCCATCGTCGGAACCGACGAGGTGTTTCCCGTCCGGAGGATCTATTGCGTCGGGCGCAACTACGCGGCGCACCGGCGGGAGATGGGCGGCGACGACCGCGAGGCGCCGTTCTTCTTCGCCAAGCCGGCCGATGCGGTGGTTCCATGCGGCGGGGAAGTGGCCTACCCCCCCGCCACTCATGACTTCCACCACGAGGTCGAACTGGTGGTGGCGCTTGGCGGCGGCGGGCGCGATGTCGCCGTGGCCGACGCCCTGGACCTGGTGTTCGGCTACGCCGTGGGGGTGGACCTCACCCGCCGGGACTTGCAGGCCGCCGCCAAGGACAAGGGCCAGCCGTGGGATGCGGCCAAGGGGTTCGACGCCTCGGCCCCGATCTCCGCCTTCCGCCGGTCGGAGGGGGCCCCGCCCACGGGCGCCATTCGCCTCTTTGTCAACGGCCGGTCGCGCCAGGCGGCGTCGCTGTCGGATATGATCTGGAACGTCCCCGAGATCGTCGCCGAGGCCTCGAAACTGTGGCGCCTCGCCCCCGGCGACCTGATCTTTACCGGCACCCCCGAGGGCGTCGGCCCGCTGGTGCGTGGCGACGAGGTGGAGGGCGCCATCGACGGCGTCGGCGACCTTACTTTCAGGATCGTGTGAGCCGCTGACCCTCACCCTCCATTCCGCGTGGCGCGCCACCGCGCCTTACCGCGTGCGCATCGGCCTTGAGCTCAAGGGTCTGGCCTTCGACTACGTCCCGGTGAACCTCGCCGGCGGCCAGCAGCGGGAGGCGGCCTTCCGGCTGCTCAATCCCCTCGCCCTCGTGCCGGCGCTCGAGGCCGACGGGCGGGTGTTCACCCAGAGCCTGGCCATCCTCGAATGGCTGGAGGAGACCCATCCCGACCCGCCCCTGCTCCCCGTCGGCGCCGGCGAGCGGGCGGTGGTGCGGGCGATGGCGGCCATCGTCGCCTGTGACATCCATCCCTTGAACAACCTTCGTGTCCTTCGAGCCTTGAACGACCTTGGCCATCCCATGGGTGGAGCCGATCAGGTGGCGTGGGGCGCCCGGTGGATCGCGGACGGTTTCGCCGCCCTCGAACCCATGGTCGCCGCCCATGGGCGCGGCTTT
>JBDTKQ010000075.1:0-13441 GCA_039935235.1 Caulobacteraceae bacterium | reverse complement strand
CCGCCTATCCCTACCGGACCGTGTGCGCGCCGCCGATGCGTTGCACGACCCTGATCCTGTCACGCGCGGCGCCCAGGGCGTATGGCGGGTGGTCGTCGCCCGATTCCGAAGGCCGCCATTCCGCCGCCTGGGCGAGATTCGGGGACGGCGACGGCGCCTTCGCGGTCATCGGCATCCACAATCTTTGGCCCTGGCCCGCCGGACCGCAACAGGCCCAGACCCGGAGATTCGCCGGCAAGATGGCCGGCTTCGACCGCCAAAGCCTGATCGTGGCCGGCGACTTCAATTCCACGCCGTGGTCGTTCGCGCTCCATCGCCAGGACAGGCTCTTCGGTTTGGAGCGTCGCACCCGCGCCCTCTTCAGCTGGCCGGTACGGCCGTGGAGTCGCCACAAGCTGATCACCCCGCTGCCCATCGTGCCGATCGACCACATCTACGCCGGTCGCGCGTGGAAGACGGTGAGCGTGACGGTCGGACCCAAACTGGGCTCCGACCACCTGCCGGTGGTCGCGGTGCTGACGCGGTGACGATCCGCGAAAAACTCCTGTAGCCGGGATTCCCTACCGACCCGGATCGTAGTTGAGGATCGGGGAGAGCCAGCGCTGGGCGGTCCTGATATCCCAGCCCTTGCGGGCCGCGTAGTCTTCCACCTGGTCGCGTTCGATCTTGCCGACGCCGAAATAATAGGTGTCGGGGTGCCCGAAATAGAGGCCTGAGACCGACGCCGGCGGGGTCATGGCGTAGCTCTCGGTGATCTCGATCCCCGTAGCCGCCGTGGCGTCCAGAAGCTCGAACAGCGTCTTCTTCTCGGTGTGATCGGGTTGGGCCGGATACCCCGGCGCCGGGCGGATCCCGCGGTATTTTTCGGCGAGGAGGGCGTCCAGATCGAAGGGCTCGTCCGGCGCATAGCCCCAAAGCCCGGTGCGCACCTCGCGGTGCAGAGCCTCGGCGAAGGCCTCCGCCAGGCGATCGGCCAAGGCGGCGGCGACGATCGCCGAATAGTCGTCCCCGGCGGCCTTGTAGCGGGCGACCACCGCGTCCGCGCCATGGCCGGCGGTGACCGCGAAGCCGCCGATATAGTCGGCTCCGGCGCCGACAGGCGCGACGAAATCGGCCAGGGCGGCGTTGGCGCTTCCCGCCCGTTTGGCCATCTGCTGGCGGAGGGTGTGAAACCGGGCGCGCTCGACCGTGCGCGTTTCGTCGGTCCACACTACCACATCGTCGCCCAGGGCGTTGGCCGGCCACAGTCCGACGACGCCGCGGGCCTCGAACCAGCGCTCGGCGACGATCTTGTCGAGCATCGCCCTGGCGTCGGCGTAGAGGCTGGTCGCCACCTCGCCGACCACGTCGTCCTCGAGAATGTCGGGATAGCGGCCCACGAGCTCCCACGCTGCGAAGAAAGGCGACCAGTCGATGTGGCGGGCCAGGTCGCCCAGATCGTAGGGCGAGAACGTCCGTGTGCCGATCATCGCCGGTTTCGGAGCGCGGTATCGGGTCCAGTCGATGGCGATGCGGTTGGCCCGGGCGGCGGCCAGCGGGGTGCGGATCTTCGCCGCCTGGGCGCGGCCGAACTGTTCGCGGATGCGGACGTATTCGGCGCGCGTCGCCGCCTCGTTCTTGGCCCGCTCGGTTTTCGAGAGCAGGCCGGAGACCACGCCCACCGCCCGGCTGGCGTCCAGGACATAGGTGGTCGATCCCCGCTCATAGGCCGGTTCGACCTTCACCGCGGTGTGGGTGCGGCTGGTGGTCGCCCCGCCGATCAGAAGGGGAATGGAAAACCCGCGGCGCTCCATCTCGCCGGCGACGAACACCATTTCGTCGAGCGAGGGGGTGATCAGGCCGGAGAGCCCGACGATGTCGACCTTCAGCCGCGTCGCCTCGTCGAGAATTCGGTCGGCCGGAACCATCACCCCAAGATCGATCACCTCGTAGTTGTTGCACTGCAAGACCACGCCGACGATGTTCTTGCCGATGTCGTGGACATCGCCCTTGACGGTGGCCATCAGGATGCGCCCCGCCATCTCGCGCGGCTTGCCCTCCTTCTCCGATTCCATGAACGGCAGAAGCCAGGCCACTGCCTGCTTCATCACCCGGGCCGATTTGACCACCTGGGGCAGGAACATCTTGCCCGCGCCGAAAAGGTCGCCGACGACGTTCATACCGTCCATCAGCGGACCCTCGATGACGTCGAGCGGCCGGGTCGAGGCGCACCGCGCCTCTTCCGTATCGGCCTCGATCCAGTCGGTGATCCCGTGGACGAGGGCGTGAGTCAGTCGCGCCGCCACCGGCGTCTCGCGCCACTTGAGATCGACCACCCGCTCGACCGCCTTGCCGCCCTTGTACTTGGGAGCGAGTTCGACCAGCCGCTCGGTGGCGCCCTTCTTGCGGTTCAGGATCACGTCCTCCGCTGCCTCGCGCAGCTCGGGGGGGATGTCGTCATAGACCGGCAGGTCGCCGGCGTTGACGATGCCCATGTCCATGCCCGCGGCGATGGCGTGATAGAGGAATACCGCGTGCATCGCCCGGCGCACCGGCTCGTTGCCGCGGAAGCTGAACGAGACGTTCGAAACCCCGCCCGACACCCGGGCGTGGGGAAGCATCTGCTTGATCGAGCGGGTGGCCTCGATGAAATCGACGCCGTAGTTGTCGTGCTCCTCGATCCCCGTGGCGATGGCGAAAATGTTGGGATCGAAGATGATGTCTTCGGGCGGAAACCCGATCGTGTCGACGAGGATACGGTAGGCGCGCTCGCAGATCTCCACCTTCCGCGTCCGGGTGTCGGCCTGGCCCTTCTCGTCGAAGGCCATGACCACCACGGCCGCGCCATAGCGCTGGCATTTCACCGCCTGCTCGAGGAACTTCGCCTCCCCCTCCTTGAGACTGATGGAATTGACGATGGCCTTTCCCTGAACGCACTTCAGCCCCGCCTCGATCACCTCCCATTTGGAGCTGTCGATCATCACCGGGACGCGAGCGATGTCCGGCTCGGCGGCGATCAGGTTGAGGAAGGTGGTCATGGCGTGGACGCTGTCGAGCAGCCCCTCGTCCATGTTGACGTCCAGAACCTGGGCCCCCGCCTCGATCTGGTCGCGCGCCACCGCCAGCGCCGCCGGATAATCTCCGTCGCTGACGAGTTTGCGGAAGCGGGAGGAGCCGGTGACGTTGGTCCGCTCGCCGATGTTGACGAAGAGAGGCCTCACGCGAGTTCGAACGCCTCCAGCCCCGAGAGGCGCATGGCCGGCGCGCGCTCCGGGACCGGGCGGGGCGTCGCGCCGTCGACGGCGGCGGCGATGTGGCGGATGTGGTCGGGGGTGGTGCCGCAACAGCCGCCGAGGATGTTGACGAGACCGCTCTTCGCCCACTCCGCGAGATGGCCGGCGGTCTCGTGCGGCTCCTCGTCGTATTCGCCGAACGCGTTGGGCAGGCCGGCGTTGGGATAGGCGGCGACAAGGGTGTCGGCGATACGCGAAAGCTCGGCGATGTGCGGGCGCATCAGATCGGCGCCGAGCGCGCAGTTGAAGCCGACCACGAAAGGCCGGGCGTGCCGGATCGAATGCCAGAAGGCCTCCACCGTCTGGCCAGACAGGGTTCGCCCCGAGCGGTCGGTAATCGTTCCGGAAATCCACATCGGCAACGGTTCGAGGCCCTCGTCGGCGAGGTCGAGGATCGCCTTGATCGCCGCCTTGGCGTTGAGCGTGTCGAACACCGTCTCCACGAGGAAGAAATCCACCCCGCCCTGGTGGAGGGCCCGGGCCTGTTCGATATAGGCGCGGTGGACCGCGTCGAACGTGACCTGGCGGGCCCCCGGGTCGTTGACATCCGAGGACATCGAGAGGGTGCGGCTCAAAGGTCCGATGGCGCCGCCGACGAAGCGCGGTTTCTCCGGGGTTTTCGCCGTCCACCGATCGGCGGACTCGCGCGCCAGCCGCGCCGCGGCGAGGTTGATGTCGGACGCCGCGGCCTCGAGGCCGTAGTCCGACTGGCTCAGACTGGTGGCGTTGAAGGTGTTGGTCTCGGCGATGTCCGCACCCGCCTCGAAGTAGGCGTCGTGCAGGTCGCTCACCAGATCGGGGCGGGTGAGGCACAGAAGGTCGTTGTCCCCCTTGAGCGGCCGGTCGTGGACGGCGAACCGGTCCCCGCGAAAATCCGCCTCGCTCAGGCCCAGCCGCTGGATCATCACGCCCCACGAGCCGTCGAGAACGAGGATGCGTTTCCGCGCCGCCCGTTTCAGGGCCTCGATCCGTCCCGCCCGTGTCGTCATGCCGCTCACGCCCTGGCTTCCTCCCGCACGCCGAGAACACGGCAGATCGCGTAGACGAGATCGGCGCGATTCAGCGTGTAGAAATGGAAGTCGGCGAAGCCCTCCTCCTCGAGGCGGGCGCACATCTCCGCCGCCACCGAGCCGGCGATCAGACGGCGGGTTTCGGGATCCTTGTCCAGGCCCTCGAAAAGATTGCCCAGCCAGTCGGGGATGACGATCCGACACGGTTCGGCCATGCGTCGCAAACCTTTGAAATTGCTTACCGGCATGATTCCTGTGCTGATCGGGATGGTCACTCCGGCGGCGCGCACCTTTTCCATGAACCGAAGGAACCCGTCGATATCGAAAAAGAACTGGGTGATCGCACGGGTCGCCCCGGCGTCGATCTTGGCCTTGAGCACGTCGATGTCGTGACTGGCCGACGGGCTTTCGGGATGCACCTGCGGATAGAGGCCCACGGAAACCTCGAAGGGGGCGACGCGGGCGATCGCCGCGCCAAGCTCGGTGGCGTTGGCATAGCCGTCGGCGCGGGGCGCGTAGGTCCCGCCCAGTTGCCCGGGCGGATCGCCACGCAAGGCGACGATGTGGCGGATGCCGGCGTTCCAATAGTCTTGGATCACCGCGTCGACCTCGGCGCGCGAAGCGTCCACACAGGTGAGATGGGCGGCCGGTTTGAGGCTCGTCTCTTGCAGCATCCGTAGCACGGTGCGGTGGGTCCGCTCGCGGGTCGATCCTCCCGCACCATAGGTGACGGAGACGAATTCCGGATTGAGGGGTTCCAGCCGGCGGATTGCCAGCCACAAATTCTCTTCCGCCTCGGGGGTCTTGGGCGGCGAGAATTCGAAGGAGACCTTCAGCCCGCGCCGGTCGCGGCCGCCGGCCCGGGCCACCGGTCCAAGGGCGCTCGGACGCCCGCCCGCAAGGTTTTCGAGGGGCAGGTTCATGCGATTCGCCGCACCCGCGCCGCGTCGCGCGCCGCGCTCCAGATTTTCACCGTCAGGCCGCCGGGCGCGGTCGGGGGCAGGGCGATCACGTCGGTGAGGCGAAGGCCGCCGACCGCCAGCCAGCGCTCGATCTCGTCGTCGAAGAAGCCCAGCCGCCGGTGGCGATGCTCGGCGCGGAGGAACTCGTGATCGTGCGGGGCGAAATCGACGATCAGCGCCCGGCCGCCCGCGGCCACAAGCCGCGCCGCCTCGGCCACCGCCGCCCCCGGCTCGCCCAGGTAGTGGAGCACCTGGTGGACCACCACCAGATCCGCCTCGCCCTCCGCCAGTCCGGTGCCGAGAATGTTTCCATGGCGAAGCTCGCACGCGGGCAGGCCCGCGGCGGCGACGTTCCCGCGGGCGATGTTCAGCATCTGGCGCGAAAGATCGAGGCCCACCGCGCTCTTGGCCCGCTCGCCCAGAAGGGTGAGCATGCGCCCCGTGCCCGATCCAAGATCGACCACGCGCGCGAACGGCCCTTCCCCCGCCGCCGCGAGGATCGCCGCCTCCACCGCGCTCTCGGGGGTGTAGAGCGAGCGGATTTCGTCCCACCGCTCGGCATTGTCGGCGAAATAGGCGGCCGCCTGACCGGCGCGCTCGGCGCTGACCCCCACCAGCCGCTCGGCGTCGCGGAGCAGGATGGCGTCCGCCGGAGCGATCATCGCAAGGGCCTCGTCGATCACGCGCCGGGCCGGACCCGCGCCGGCCAGCCGGTAGAACACCCACGCCCCGTCGGGAAACCGCTCCACGAGACCGGCGTCGGCGAGGAGTTTCAGATGCCGCGAAACCCTGGGCTGGCTCTGGCCGAGAATCCGGGTCAGCTCCAGAACCGCCAGCTCTTCGCGGGCGAGAAGCGCGAGGATGCGCAGCCGCGTCGGCTCCCCCGCCGCCCGCAACACCTCCACCGCCTGATCCGACGTCATCGCCATGGAGATATAAGGATATCTTTATATCCGAAAGTCAACAGTGTCCGCCTTGCGGCCGCGGGAAATCGGGGTCTGTTTCAAAGGCGGACGGGGCGCCCGCGTCGACGCCGAGGACGAGATCGTGACCCTTGCACGAACCGCCGGCTAACCGCCGCTGTTCGACACCACCGCGTCCAACCACGCGATCAGATCCGCTTCCACTTCCACACGGTTGAGTTCGTTGAACATCTCATGACGACCACCGGGGTAGATACGGTGGTCGATGTGGGTGAGGCCGGCGGACCGCCAGCCGTCGATCAGAGACTTGGCGAAGGCTTGCGCGGGACCGGTCACCGGGTCGAACTGGCCGGAAATCACCAGAATGGGCAGATCGCGGCGGGCGGCGGCGAGGCGCGCGTCGCCGCGCGCGCCCATGGCAAGGGCGATCATCGAGCTTCGCGACGCCTCGGTCACGGCGAAACCGCAGAGCGGGTCGGCGATATAGGCGTCGACCTCGGCCGTATCGCGCGACAGCCAGTCGAAGGGGGTGCGGCCCGGCTCGAACGGCGCATTCAGCGATTCCATGCCGGGCGGCGCGCCCGCCATGGCCTCGACCATCGCGTCGAGCGCCGCGGTTCCCGAAAGCACGAGACCGTCGAGGTCCGCGGGGTGTTGCAGAAGATAGATCTGGGCGGCGAAGGAACCCATCGAATGTCCAAGGAGGATCAGCGGGCGGCCGGGTGTCTCCCGTCGCGCCGCCGCGGTCAGGGCGGCCATGTCGTCGACCAGCGCCTGAAAACCGCCCGGCCCGAAGTCGCCATGGGTGCCGGCCCGCGCGGTGGCGCCGTGACCGCGATGGTCGGCGCCGTAGACGCCATAGCCGGCGTCGGTCAGGCGCCGCGTGAGCCGGTGGTAACGCCCAAAGTGCTCGGCCATGCCGTGGGCGATCTGGACGATGGCCTTCATCGGCGCCGCCGGACGCGCGCGCCACGCGGCGACCGCCGTGCCGTCCGCACCGGTGAGGGTAAAAGGCTCGATCGCCGCGCTCATGGTCTTTTCCTTTCGAAGCCCGGGCCCGAACGAGCCCGCCCATATGATCCCGATTGACAACCCCGGTCCCCGGGGGCCGGAATGGGGCCGGCCGGGGTCCCGCCCGCGGAGCGCCCCGCGCCGCATGCCAACGGGAAAACGACCATGACCGACAAGCCCACTGTACTGTCAAACAGCGCGCACGCCGTCCCGGCCACGGCCAAGGCCACGCGGCGGACCAATCCCAATCGCTGGCTGGAGATCACCCTTGGGGTGAAGCGCCGCGCCGACCTTCCCGACCTTTCCAGCCTCGACATGGTCCCGCCCGGTCAGCGGACCTATCTCAGCCAGGACCAGATGGCCGAGCAGTACGGGGCCGACGCCGGGTCGGTCGCCAGGATCGCCGCCTTCGCCGCCGCCCACGCCATAGAGATCGTCCGCACCGACGTGATTTCCGCGCGGATGATTGTCGGCGGAACCGTCGCCGCCCTCAGCGCGGCCTTCGGGGTGACCCTGTTCGACTATGACGACGCGGTTCTGGGCAATTTCCACGCCCGCACCGGCCCGGTGTCTTTGCCACCGGAAATCGCCGCCGACATCACCGGCGTGTTCGGCTTCAGCAATCAGCGCCATCTGCGGCGGGTGAAACACAATATCGCCGCCGACCAGGCCAGCCGGATGATCGCCGGGCGCCGCAAATGGTTCGTACCCACCGAGCTGGCCCCGATCTACAACTTCCCGGCGAACGACGCGGCCGGTCAGACCATCGCCCTGCTGGAATTCGGGGGCGGGGTCGAGACCGCGGACGTCACCGCCTATTTCGCCAAGATCGCCGCTCCGGCGCCCCACGTCACCGTGGTCGCCCTCGACAACGTCTCCACCGATCCGGCGGCCGATCCGGGATCCACCGGCGAGGTGATGCTGGATATCGACGTCGCCGGCGCACTCGCCCCCGGCGCCCACATCGTCTGCTATTTCTCGACCTTCGACGAAAAGGGGATGATCGACGCCATCGCCGCGGCGATCAGCGATACGGTCAACAAGCCCGGCGTGATCTCGATCAGTTGGGGCTGGGACGAGAACCAGCCGTTCCAGAACGGGATTCTCTGGTCTCCGGCCGCCATCGACCACGTCAATCACAGCTTTCTGGCGGCGGCGCAGATGGGCATCTCGATCTGCGTCTCCACCGGCGACGCGGGCTCCGAGGCCCAGGTGAACGAGGGCCTCGCCCATGTGAACTTCCCGGCCCGCAGCCCCTACGTGCTGGCGGTTGGCGGGACCACGCTTCACGCGTCCAAGACCGCGGGGGGGAAAGTCAATGTTCAGGAGGTGGTGTGGAACGACGGGCCGGGCAGCGGCACCGGCGGAGGGGTCAGCGACTACACTCCGCGCCCCGACTGGCAGGCGGGCGTGGCGCCGCCGTCGATCAACCCGGGCGCCTTTATAGGTCGCGGCATCCCGGACGTCGCCGCCGACGCCGATCCGGCGACCGGCTACCTGACCATGTCCGGCGGCAAGCTCGGCGTGGTCGGCGGGACCAGCGCCTCGGCCCCACTGTGGGCGGCCCTCATCGCCCGCCTCAACACTGCGCTCGGCGCGCGCGTGGGGAACTTCAACGCCCTTCTCTATACGAAGTATGGTCCGGCCGGCGTGCTGCGCGACATCACCGTCGGCAACAACGACACCGAGGGGCGCCTCCACGGCCAATACCCGGCCGGCCCCGGCTGGGACGCCTGCACCGGTTGGGGAGTCCCCGACGGCGTGAGGCTGCTGACGGCGCTGAGGGGGTAGGAGGCGGATGTGCCTCCCTCCCGTTCATGGCTATCGGATGCACACACCCCGAAGCCCTATCGCGGCGTCCGCGACCCCGGCCGGCGGATAGGTGAACCCGGTAGCCCCTTCACGGGGAGGGAGGCTCCGCATCAAATCAGCCCCGCCAACGGGCTCGACGCCTCCGCGTAGAGCCGCCGCGGCATCCGTCCGGCGAGAAAGGCTTCGCGGCCGGCGATGACCGCGTGCCTCATCGCCCTGGCCATGCGGATCGGATCGCGCGCCTCGGCGATGGCGGTGTTCATCAGGACCCCGTCGCAGCCGAGCTCCATGGCCACCGCCGCGTCCGAGGCGGTGCCGACGCCCGCGTCAACCAGAACCGGCACCCTCGCCTGGTCGGCGATAAGGTGGATGTTCAACCGGTTCTGGATGCCGAGACCCGAGCCGATCAGCGCGCCCAGGGGCATGATCGCCACGGCCCCGGCGTCCTCCAGCTTCCGGGCATAGACCGGATCGTCGCTGCAATAGACCATGACGTGAAAACCGTCGGCGACGAGCAGCTTGAGCGCCCGGAGCGTCTCCTCCATGTCCGGATAGAGGGTCCTGGTGTCGGCGAGGACCTCGAGTTTCACCAAGTCCCATCCGCCAGCCTCGCGCGCCAGGCGAAGGGTGCGCACCGCCTCCTCGCCGGTGAAACAGCCGGCGGTGTTGGGCAGATAGGTGAAGCGGTCGGGCTTCACATGATCGGCCAGCATCGGCCGGCCCGGATCGGACAGATTGACCCGGCGCAGGGCGACGGTCACGATTTCGGCCCCCGCGGCCTCGGCCGCCGCGGCGTTCAGCGCGTAGTCCTTGTATTTGCCGGTGCCGACAATCAGCCGCGAGCGGAAGGTGCGGCCGGCCACCGACCAGGTGTCCTCGTTCAGGTCCACCGATCCGTCCATCGCTCAACCGCCTCCGATGAAATGCACGATCTCGATCCTGTCGCCCTCCGCCAGCGGCGTCGCGCCGTAGGAAGACCGCGGCACGATCTCGAGGTTCCGCTCGATGGCGACCTTGCGCGGGTCGAGGCCGAGGCGCGCGACGAGCGCCGCCAGGTCGCAACCGACCGCCAAGTCCCGCGCCTCGCCATTCACCGTCACTCTCACCGCGGCAGCTTGTGACCCCGACGGGCGGACGATACAAGGCGGTTTGGCCGGGCGGCGGAGCGGAATGAACAAACCGATCTATGTCCTGAACGGCCCGAACCTCAATCTCCTGGGCGCGCGCGAACCGGACCTCTACGGAACCGCGACACTCGATGACGTGCGCCAGCTGTGCGAGAGCCGCGCGCGGCGGCACGGGGCGGATGTCGTCTTCCGCCAGACCAACCATGAGGGCGAGCTCATCGATTGGGTGCAAAAGGCGCGGACCCACGCCCGGGCGCTGGTGATCAATCCCGCCGGCTACGGGCACACCTCCGTCGCCCTTCTCGACGCCTTGAGGACCCTGGCCATCCCCATCGTCGAATGCCACCTCTCCAATCCCGCCACGCGCGAGGATTTTCGCCGCACGACCTATGTCTCTCTCGCCGCCGCCGGGGTGGTGAGCGGATTTGGCGCGGCGAGCTATGAACTGGCCGTCGAAGCGGCGTGCGGCCTCGCCGCCTCGGCGAGCGTTTCCCATTAGACCGCGAGGCGCCGACTCCATGCCCAACCCCAAGGCGCCCGCCGCCTCGATCGACTCCCGCCTGGTGCGCGAGCTGGCGGCGGTGCTCAACGAGACCGGGCTGAGCGAGATCGAGGTCGAACGCGACGGCCTGAAGATCCGCGTGGCGCGCTCCCCTGGTCCACCGGTCCCCAATTCGGCGCCGGCGCCGGCGATGGCCCCGTCCGCCGCGCCGGTGGCTTTGGCGTCCTCTCATTTGTCCACCTCGTCGGGAGGCGCCGCCGGGGCGCCGGCCCACGCCGGCGATGTCGTCAAATCGCCCATGGTCGGCACGGTCTATCTTCAGGCCCAGCCGGGATCGCCGCCCTTCGCCCAAGTCGGGGACACGGTGGCCGAGGGCCAGACCCTGCTCCTCGTCGAGGCGATGAAGACGATGAACCCGATCGTCTCGCCGCGCGCGGGAAAGGTGCTCGAGGTGCTCGTCGGCGACGCCCAGCCGGTGGAATACGGCGAGCCTCTCGTGGTTCTCGGCTAGGAGCGATGTTCGACAAAATCCTCATCGCCAATCGGGGCGAGATCGCCCTGCGGGTGCACCGCGCGTGCAAGGAAATGGGCATTTCCACCGTGGCCGTGCATTCGGAGGCGGACACCGGCGCCATGCACGTGCGCCTGGCCGACGAGAGCGTGTGCATCGGCCCGGCCCCGGCGGCGAAAAGCTATCTGAACATTCCCGCGATCATCGCCGCCTGCGAGATCACCGGCGCCCAGGCGATCCATCCGGGCTACGGCTTCCTGTCGGAGAACGCCCGTTTCGCAGAGATCGTCGCCGCCCACGGCTACACCTTCATCGGTCCCAAACCCGAGCACATCCGCGTCATGGGCGACAAGATCGCCGCCAAGCGCGCCGTGGCGGCGGTGGGAATACCGGTGGTTCCCGGCTCCGACGGCGCTCTTTCGAGCGAGGCCGACGCTCTCGCCGCCGCCGAGGTCATCGGCTACCCGGTGTTGATCAAGGCGTCCGCCGGCGGCGGCGGGCGGGGCATGAAGGTCGCCCGCTCGAAAGACGAGGTGGTCGAGGCGTATCTCACCGCCCGGGGCGAGGCCAAGGCGGCGTTCGGCGACGACGCGGTCTATATGGAGCGCTATCTTTCCACGCCCAGGCACATCGAGATTCAGGTTATCGCCGACTCCTTTGGCGCGGTTTGCCATCTGGGCGAACGCGACTGTTCGCTCCAGCGCCGTCATCAGAAGATGATGGAGGAGGCTCCCTCCCCGGCCATCGATCCGGCGACCCGCGCGGCGATCGGCAAGGTGGTGGTCGATTCGGTCAAGGCCATCGGCTACCTCGGCGTCGGCACCATCGAATTTCTCTACGAGAACGGCGAATTCTTCTTCATCGAGATGAACACCCGTCTTCAGGTGGAGCACCCGGTGACCGAGGCGATCACCGACATCGATCTGGTGCGCGAGCAGATCCGCATCGCCGCCGGCCTTCCCCTGTCCTTCACCCAGGACGAGATCGTCTTTGAGGGCCACGCCATCGAGTGCCGGATCAATGCGGAAAACCCGCGAACCTTCACCCCCTCGCCCGGGCTGGTGACCGATTTCCACGCCCCCGGCGGCCTCGGCGTACGCCTCGATTCGGCGCTCTACGCGGGCTATTCCATGCCGCCCTACTATGACAGCCTCGCGGGCAAACTGATCGTTCACGGACGCGACCGCACCGAATGCATCGCCCGACTTCGTCGCTCGCTGGGCGAAATGGTGGTGGGCGGCATCGAGACCACCATCCCCTTGTTTCAGGACCTGCTCCTCGAGCCCGATATCCTCGAGGGCCGCTACCACATCCACTGGCTCGAACAGTGGATCAAAGCGCAGGGTTAGGGGCCGGGTGGAGGGCTTTTCCGCCGACGACCTGATCGCCTCCTACCGCCGGGGCGTCTTTCCCATGGCCGACGCCCGGCACGACGAGAAGGTCTTCCTCATCGATCCGGGTCGCCGCGGGGTCCTCCCGCTGGTCGGATTTCATGTCCCGCGCCGCCTGGCGCGAACCATTCGGGCGGAGGTTTTCGAGGTGCGGCTGGACAGCGCCTTCGCCCGGGTTGTCGAGGGCTGCGCGGCGGCCCGTCCCGGCCGGCCGGAGACCTGGATCAACCGGCCGATCCAGTCGTGGTGCGCCGAACTCTTCGCCCGGGGGCTGGCGCACAGCGTGGAGGCCTGGCGCGAGGGCGTTCTGGTCGGCGGCCTTTACGGGATCGCCCTGGGCGGCGCCTTCTTCGGCGAGAGCATGTTCAGCCTCGAGCGCGACGCCAGCAAGACCGCCCTTGTCCATCTCGCGGCGCGGCTGAAAGCCGGCGGTTACCGTCTGCTGGACACCCAGTTCACCACCGATCATCTCGAACGGTTCGGCGCCAGGGAAATCTCCCGCGCCGATTATCGCCGTCGGCTGACCGCGGCTCTCTCGACCGAGGCGGACTTCTTCGCCATGCCGGTTCAGGCCGGGGGGGAAGCGATTTTACAGGCGATCAGCCAAGCGTCGTAACCTGGATGCTCCAGCGGGTGCAGGCTGGGAGCGTTGGCGAACATCCACCCCTTGAACACCTGTCTGGCCCCCGGCGCTCGGCCGCCCACCGCCGCCAGTGGGCGCGATTCGATCAGGATGTAGGCCGACGGTCGCGGTTCGGGGTCGGAAAGATCGCGCGTCTCGCACGCCCGAACCGTGAACAGAAGCGACTTGTAGCGGACCTTGCGGCCGATCGGCGCCTCGAACCGAAGCGTCTCGGCGGTCACCTTGTCGAGAACCTGAAGCACGGCCGTCGGCGCGCGCACCGGTGGCGGCGGCCCCG
>JBDTKQ010000074.1:0-4836 GCA_039935235.1 Caulobacteraceae bacterium | reverse complement strand
GGTCGCGCCGCGCCCGGTCACCAGGCGGTACGCACCCGCGCCGTCATCGGGGCCGTTGGCCTCCGGACCCTATGGTCCGAGCCCGGCGGCGCTTGCCGCCGGGGCACGGGCGCGCCAGTACGCCGCCCAGACCACCCCGTCTCCCACAATGGCGACCTCGTCCACCTACGCGCCCCGCCCCGGCCAACCCGCCGCGACCGCGTCCTCCGCGTCGCGCCAAGCTTCGGCGCCGGCCTATTCGCACGGCTATCAGTCGACCTATCGGCCCCCGGCGTCGTCCTACGGCGCGTCGCCGCCCCCGCCCCGGGTCGATGTCGCGGTGGCCGGACGGGGTCGGTTCATCTGGCCGGTGCGCGGGGCTATCATCTCCCCGTTCGGGGCCCAGGGGGTGGGGCGCCGCAACGACGGCATCGACATCAAATCGGCGCAAGGCACGGTGGTTCGAGCCGCGGCCGCCGGCGAGGTCGTCTATGCCGGAGACCAGGTTCCCGGTTTCGGCAATCTGGTGCTGGTCAAGCACGCCGACGGCTGGGTGACGGCCTACGCCCATCTCGAGCGGGTCAGCGTCCAGATGCGCCAGACCATCGCCCAGGGCCAGGAGGTCGGAGAGGTCGGCAACACCGGCGGCGTCGCCGACCCGCAGCTCCATTTCGAGATCCGCTACGCCCCGTCGATGGCGGAGAAGGCCCGGCCGGTGGACCCGTTGCTCGTGCTTCCCGGATAGACCCTAGAGAGGAAGCGGCTTGTCCAATTCGCCGGCGAGGTCGCGGATGAATTGCCACGCCACCCGTCCCGATCGGGCCCCGCGCAGTTGCGACCACTGAAGCGCGCGGCGTTCGAGGTCGGGAACGGCGAGGCCGAAGCGATCTGCGTAGTGGCCCACGGCGTCCAGATAGGTGGTCTGATCCATCGGCGGAAAGCCGATCCACAAGCCGAAGCGGTCGGAGACGCTCACATCCTCCTCGGCGTCCTCGGCCGCGGCCACCGCTCCGCGGGATTCCACGTGGTCGCGGGGCATGAGGTGACGACGATTGGAAGTGGCGATGAGCATGACATTGGCCGGCGGCCCGGCGACTCCGCCCTCGAGCGCCGATTTCAGCGCCTTGGCCGCCGCGGCCCCGTCCTCGAAGGAGAGGTCGTCGCACAGGGCCACGAACCGTTCGGGCAGACCGCGCAGGCTTTCGAACAGGCCGGGCAGCGCGCCGACCGCATCGCGGTCGACGTCCACCAGACGAAGCGCGGACGCGTCTTTCGCCACGGCCATGAACGCCGCCTTGGCCAGGGAGCTCTTGCCCGTCCCGCGCACGCCCCACAAAAGCGCGTGGTTGCTCGCGCGGCCCAACGCGAACCGCCGGATGTTTTCCAGCAGTCGGGCTTTTTGCCGGTCGATTCCCACCAGCAGGTCGAGGGTCAGCGGATAGTCCGGCGCGGCGACGAACCGCCCAGTGGCCGGATCGTGACGGAACAGCCGGGCGCCGGCGAAGACCGGCGCCGCGGGCGCCGCCGGCGCGATGCGCTCCAGCGCTCCGGCGATGCGCGCGAGGCTCGCGGCCACGGTTTCCATGAGGATTTCCTATCCCCCCAGCGCCGCATTGCAAAATCGGGCGCGGACGCATAGCTTCCCGCGACTTTTCAGGCGAGGCCGGTATCCGCCCACGCCCCCTCCACCGGAGCCGAGATGACCGCCCATTCCGCCCTTATTCTTGCCGTGATCGCCGCGCCGGGCGGCCTCGTCGGCTTTCTCGGAAGCCAGCAGGGACAACTGATCTTCTACGGCGTGATCATGATCGCCTTCATGTATTTCATCATCCTTCGCCCCCAGCAGCGACGCGCCCGGGAACACGCGGCGCGGACCGGGTCGATCAAGCGGGGGGACCAGGTCGTTCTGGTGAGCGGGGTGATTGGCAAGGTGGTCCGCGTCGAGGACGCCGAGATCGGTGTCGAGATCGCCCAGAACGTCACCGTCAAGGTGGTCAAGTCGATGATCGCCGAGGTTCGCGCCCGTGGCGAGCCGGCGGCCGCCAACGACGCGAAATCCTGACCGCCGGCGTCACTTCACCGCCATGCTCGCCCTTACCCGCTGGAAAATCGGCCTCGTTCTGGCGTCGCTGCTCTTTGGCCTGATCTTCACCCTGCCCAATGTCCTTCCCCCGCGGATGCTCGCCGCCCTGCCGGCTTGGGCGCCGCACCAGAAGCTGAATTTGGGTCTCGATCTGCAGGGTGGATCGTATCTCCTGCTGGAGGTGGACACCGCCGCCCTTCGCAAGGAGCGGCTGACCAATCTGACGGAGGACATCCGCACCCATCTGCGCGCCGAACCCATCGAGTTTACCGGCCTTGGGATCGTCGGCGACCAGATCGGCGTTCGGATCACCGATCCGGCGCAGGTCGACCGCGCCTATGCGTTGCTGAACAGCAGCCTTGGCGAGCGGTTGCTCACCGGCGGTCGGGACGTCACCGTGGGCAGGGCGCCCGATCAGCACATCGTCGTGGGTTTCGTTTCGCAAGCGTCGAACGCGGCGGCGCGCGACGCGGTGACCCGATCGATCGAGATCATTCGCAAACGGATCGACGCCCTGGGCACCAAGGAGCCGATCATCACCCAGCAGGGCTCGGCGCGGATCGTCGTCCAGGCGCCAGGGGAAAGCGATCCGGAGAAGCTCAAGGCGGTGATCGGCAAGACCGCCAAGCTCACCTTCCAGATGGTCGACGCGACGGTGTCGCCCGAGGATCTCGCCGCCGGTCGCATCCCGCCGGACGACGAGATTCTGCCCAGCGAGGACCGCTACGCCCCCGCGTATGTGGTGAAGAAGCGCTCCGTGGTCACCGGCGAGATGCTGACCGGGGCCAGCGGCGCGCATGACGAAAACAACGCCCCCGCCGTCGCCTTCACCTTCAACGGACAGGGCGCGCGCCGGTTCGGCGAGGCGACCAGCCAGAACCTCGGCAAACAGTTCGCCATCGTCCTCGACAAGCGGATCATCTCGGCCCCGAGCATTCGCTCGGCGATCACCGCCGGCAACGGCCAGATCACCGGGAATTTCACCGAGGAGTCGGCGCACAATCTGGCGCTTCTGCTCAAGTCGGGCGCCTTGCCGGCGCCGTTGAACGTAGTCGAACAACATACAGTGGGCGCCGAGCTGGGCGCGGACGCGGTCAAGGCCGGTCAGGTTTCCATCCTCCTCGGCGCCGCCATGATCTTCGCCTTCATCATCCTGGCCTATGGCCTGTTCGGGATTTTCGCGGCTATCGCCCTGATCATCAACGGGCTGATGCTCGTGGGAACCATGAGCCTGACCCAGGCGACGCTGACCCTGCCGGGCATCGCCGGTCTGGTGCTCACCCTCGCCGTGGCGGTCGACGCCAACGTGCTGATCTACGAGCGGATGCGCGACGAGGTGCGGGGCGGACGCGCGGCGATGAGCGCCGCGGACGCCGGTTTCAGCCGCGCCCTGGTCACCATCATCGATGCCAATGTCACCACCCTCGTCGCCGCGCTCATCATGTTCCAGTTCGGCTCGGGTCCGGTGAAGGGGTTCGCCTGGACGCTGTTCATCGGCGTGATCACCTCGGTGTTCACGGCGGTCCTGATCACCCAGGTGCTGATCGGCTGGTGGTTCAAGACGTTCCGCCGCAAAACCCTGCCGATCGCTTAAGGACACGCCGGTCATGTGGCCCCTCATCAAACTTCTGCCCCACAACACGAAGTTCCACTTCGTCGCCTTCGCGCGGGTGGCGGCGACGCTGTCGATCATCGCCGTGATCGCCACGGTGGTGGGGTTCGTCCACCCGGGTCTCAACCTGGGTATCGATTTCAAGGGGGGCACCGTTCTCGAGCTGAACACAGGGCCAAAGCCGGTGGATCTGGCGCGCGTGCGCGGGGCGCTCAACGGCCTCGATCTCGGCGATGTGCAGGTGCAGACCTTCGGCAAGCCCAACGACGCCATCGTCCGTTTCCAGACCCCCAAGGGGGCCAATCCCGGCGCGGTCGTGACACGGGTCAAGACGGCCGTCAGCCGGGCGTTGGGGCCTGTCACCTATTCGCGCACGGACGTGGTCGGCCCCGAAGTGTCCGACGAGCTGAAGGTGCGCGGCGCCGGGGCCCTCCTCGCGGCGATCGGTCTGATGTTGCTCTTTATCTGGTTTCGCTTCGAGCTTCAGTTCGGTCTTGGCGCGGTGGTCGCCCTGTTCCACGACGTCATCCTGTCGTTCGGGCTGATCATTCTCCTGCGGCTGGAGTTCAGTCTCAACATCATCGCCGCCCTGCTCACCATCATCGGCTATTCGATGAACGATACCGTGGTGGTGTTTGATCGCCTCAGAGAGAACCGGCGCAAATACAAACGTATGCCGCTGCGCGACCTCATCGACCTGTCGGTCAACGAAACCCTGTCGCGCACGGTGATCACGGGGGTCACCGCGCTCCTCGCCCTGTCCGGACTGGCGATCTTCGGAGGTGAATCGCTGCGCCCGCTTTCCATCGTTCTGTTGTTCGGGATTGTCATCGGCACCTATTCGTCGATCTATGTGGCTTCGCCGATCATCCTGTTGTGGGGCGCGAAGAAGGACGACGGCGCGGCTACCCCGATCGCGCCGCAGCCGGCGCGACCCTAGGCGCCGGCCCGGTGCGCCGGCCGCCGTCGCTGGATTCCTTCGGGGGCGGCGGGTTTCGCGTTTCCGGCGTCTGGCGGCCCGGGTCGCTCCTGATCGTCGACGATCAGCCCTTCCAGTGGCGGCCTCGCGCCCTCGACGACCTCACGGTGGATGATTTCGCCGCTGCGATCGCCGGCGGGGTGGCGCTTTCTGAGTTCGTGCTCCTCGGAACGGGGCGTCACC
>JBDTKQ010000073.1:0-9535 GCA_039935235.1 Caulobacteraceae bacterium | reverse complement strand
GCGCCCTGTAGATTCGCTTGGGCTGAAATGCCCGAAAGGCTGGTCAGAGGCGTGAGGAAGACGATCGCGACCGGGCCGGCTACCCCATTGTCAAAGAGCAGCGGCGTGCCATGGACAAATTCTCCCGCCCAGCCATTGCCTTCGTCGAGCCTTGTAAAGCCAAGGGCGACATCGGCCACGGTGAAGCTCGTCCCGCCGGAGGTTACGCCAGTCGCGAGGTCGGCGACAGCGGCGCCATTGGGGCCGAACTGGCCGAAGTCAATCGTGTCGGCAAGCGCCGGGGCAGCGCAGGCAAGGGAAGCCGCCGCCGCTGCGAACAAAAGATTTCTCATGAGTCGTCTCCTTGCAAGCCGTACGCCTGCCTCGCAAGCGCTTCAGAACGGCCACACTTCATGTCGGCTTGTGTATGTCAAGCGGAAAGGCCCGTGCTTCCAGTCCAACAGCAGCTCGTCTCCCCGTAGGCGCAGCTCGCTATAGAGTCTGACTCATAATGTTTCTGCTTGATATCAGAGATTTGCGATGCGTCGGGTCATGAGCTGACCTGCGGCGAGCAGGAGCCATGCCGTCGAGCTTTCGATGGTTGCCTCGAAGTCCTTGGCCAGACGGCGGTTTCGGCCGAACCCGGCGAATGTGCGCTCGACGACCCACCGGCGAGGAAGCAAGACGAAGCCGTTGGCGGCGTCGGATCGCTTGATGATTTCGAGGGTCCAGTCGCCTTTTTTCTTAAGCGCGGTCTGGAGTTGATCGCCCGCTCGGATGGAGGCCAGGACATCCGGCGCGCCGTCGCGGTCGTGAATGTCGGCGGTATGGACGATGGCGGCGACCAGCAGGCCCAGGGTGTCGGTCAGGATATGGCGCCTGCCGAGGAGTGCTGATCTCCTCTAAAGGACAAGCGCGGGTCGTGTCCATCGGCCGGCGGGGACAGATGATGGCGAGGGCTTCATCGGCTCCGATCGAGCCGCGGCGCCGGCGGCTCCGGGACTCTACGTGGATGGCTGATCGCGGTCTCGCGAAGGGGAAATGAACATCGGGAAATACCTGCCGGCAAAGAGCAGAAAACTTGTCATCCAAAGCACAGCCGAGATTCCCAGCAACGCCGCCGAGGACGCTTTCGCGACCTCTGCCACGACCCTTGTCACGGCCGCCAGCGTGATGGCTCCATAGATCAAGATCGTGACGTAGTCCGCCTCCAGCGGTCGGCCCGTGTGTCCGCGCGCCACGCGCGTCATCACCGCCAGCACCATGGTCCCTATGGCGCCGACGGTAAGAGCATGGATCGCGGCTGGCTCCGGTATCGCTGAACTCAGAAGGCTTCCCCCGAGCAGCGCCGCACCGACCGCCATCCAGGCGTATCCCACATGCAAAATCGCCAGCAGCGGCTCGCGAACGGTCGCCAGTCCGCGCCAGCGGGCCATGCGCCAGAGACTGAGAGCGGCCCCGAGGAGCAACAGGACGCCTGCCAGGGGTGATCGGGGAAAGAAGGCCCAGCCAAGCAGGCCGGTGTGGAGCACGGCGAGCGCGACGCTGTCGATTCGACCATGCACCGCCGGAAGAGGAGAGGTTTGGCGCTTCACGAGCCAGGTTCGCGTGAACGCTGGAATGATGCGGCCGCCAATGGACGAAACGAGGGCGATGATCGCGGCGATGGCGAGCCGCCATCCCAATCCCGCCGGCACATCGCGGTGCGCAAGCTCAAGATACATCAGCAGGTTGGCGACCGCGAGCATGCCGATCGGGAGCGGCATCATCAGATTGCGCCAATTGCGCGCCACGACGATCTCGCGCGCGGCGACGACGCACAGCGCGACGGGAAAGGCCAGATCAGCCGCGGCGGAGAGCCAGAGCGGCAGCGTCGCCGAGACCAGACAGACGATGCGGCCGAGCAGCCAGAGTGCGACGAGCCCGATCAGGCGCACACCTCGGATCGGGGGTCGCCCGGTCCAGTTGGGGATCGCTGTCAGCATGAAGCCGGCGATGGCCGCCGTCACGAAGCCGAACAGCATCGCATGGATGTGCCACGTCAGCGGATCGAAGCGGCTCGGCAATGCGCCGCCGGTCAGGTAGAGGTGGATCCACAGGCCAACCGCGAAGGCCGCCCAGATCGCCGCCGTCAGGAAAAAGGGCCGGAACGCCAGGGACCACAGGGCGGCGGGCGGGCCTCGCTCCAGAGGGTGGGCCGTTACCGCCACGGCACGTCCCGTTCGCCGGAGCGAGCTTCCCCGGCTCGCTGAAGCCGGACGCGCGCCCGGGGGATGGGCGGAGTTTGCCGTCTCATGGAGCCACGATACATCGCAATCGGGCATGAGCGTTTGCGCCGGAGCAAACCCACTACCGACTTCGGCCGCCCTGGTCGGCGCCGTCTTCCGCGATGCGCAAAAGCTGCGCGGGCTGACGAATCGTCAGGTGCTGCCGGCGGGTGACCAGAAGGCCCGCCTTCTCCCACGCGGTGAGAATACGGCTGGCGGTGTGCAGGGTGGTGCCCGCGATGTCCGCCACATCCTTTCGCCTGAGCGGAAAGTCTATAGCGGTCCCGTCCGTAGCTCCATGCCCGGCCTGACGCGCCAACCGCAGAACCGCATGGGCGACGCGCCGCTCGGCGTTCAGGGTGGCAAGCTCGCGAACACGTTCCTGAACGTCCTGCAGACGCTTGCCGACGATTCGGATGACGTTGATCGCGACCAGCGGATAACGCGCCATGAGATCCAGCAGTTCGGATTTGCTCCAGCTGATTTCGAGGGTCTCCGACACCGTGACCGCGTCCGCCGGGTAACAGCCATCGGCGAACAGAGCGACGGTCCCGAATATCTCGCCGGGTCCGACGAGGCGGAGGATGGCTTGGGCGCCGTCACTGCCGGATTGTACGATTCGCACGACGCCCTCGATCACGGCGTGGGCCCGCGCGTCGGGATCGCCCTGGTTGAAGATGCGCATATCCTTGGGCAGGCGGCGTACCCGCGCCGCGACCGCGACCGTCTCCAGCGCTGATGCCGGGAGGCCGTGGAAGAGTTCCATCGCGGAAAGGGCGTCCGGGAAGGTTTGAGCATCGGGGGCCATGTGGACAGGATAACCGCGCGCACCCAGGAACGGGAACTGTTTGCGCCAGCGCAAACAACGTGGTTCGCGCTGGTGTAAGGTGACGCTGGTCAAGAGGGATCGTGGGGCGATGGGCGATTGGAGATCCGCCGACAAAACCGGACGGCCAGGCCTTGGCAGGGGCGCCTAGCGTCATGGAGGGCGTGGCGGCCGCCCGGGCGCTGCACATCATTGCTGTCGTGATCTGGATCGGCGGGGTGTCCATGGTGACCACGGTCGCGTTGCCGGCCGTGCGTCGGGGTGATCTCGGCCGGGACCGGTTGCGCGCATTTCATGCGATCGAAAATCGATTCGTGTGGCAGGCGCGAGCGGCGGTCATCCTTGTCGGACTTACCGGCCTTTACATGACCTGGCGGCTCGACCTCTGGCAACGGTTCCGCAGCGCCGGCTTCTGGTGGATGCACGCGATGGTGTGCGTTTGGCTGCTGTTCGCCGTTGTCCTGTTCATAGCCGAGCCCTTCATCCTGCATCGCCATTTCCAGCGATGGGCGACCGAAAAGCCGGAGGCGACCTTCGCCTGGCTGCACCGGGTCCATTGGGTGCTTCTGGTGCTGAGTGTCGTGACGATCCTTGGCGCGGTCGCCGGGAGCAGGGGCTGGTCGATTTTCTGATATCGCCGGCGCCCCGCCCGCGGGGCGCCGGCGATCGAGACGACGTGATGGTGGGGAACGCAAAATGACCTTGGATGCCGAACTGATCGATCCGTCGGTAAAGGATCCGGTGAGCGACGTGCTCAAATGGGTGCTGCTCGCCGTCGCCATCGGGACCTTCGCGCTGCTCGCCTGGGCGACAACCGCGACCTACCGCCTCGCGCCGCCCCAGCCAGATCGGTTCGTGGCCGCAAACGGCGCGGTTGTGATGACCAACGCCGACGTCGTCGCGGGCAAGGGCGGATTCCAAAAAGCCGACCTCATGGATTACGGCAGTCTCTATGGCATGGGCTCCTATTACGGCGAGGACTATACGGCCTCGACACTGGTGCGGCTCGCCGGCGCGACGCGCGAGAACATCGCCCAGGCCACGACGGGCAAACCGTTCAGCGGTCTGTCGTCCGAGCAGCAGGCCGCGGCCACGACCGCGATGCAGCATGAACTGCAAGGCATCGATCTGACGAAGCGGGAAGTCGTCCTGTCGCCACCCCTGGCGGCCGCGGTCGTCAGCGTGCGCGCTGACCTCGCGACGGGGTTGAACGTCGCCAATCCGGCGACCGGGTGGACTCCAGCCTACAGCCTGAATCCGCAACTCGCCCGCCAGACGGCGGATTTCCTGGTGTTTTCGTCGCTGACCACCGTCGCTCGGCGCCCGGGCCACACATGGTCGTGGACTGAGAACTGGCCCTATGAGCCGCTGGTCGGCAATACGCCGACAACCAATACGTTCAAATGGACCTGGATGAGCTTCTGCTTCACCTTCTTCGCTCTCGGCGTAGTGCTGTTCATTTATGAGTTCTTCCTCAACCATCCCGACGACGCGCCAATGGACCCGGTGCTCTCGACGTTTCGACCGCTGACGCCAAGTCAGAAACGGATCTGGAAGTACTTTCTTGTCGTCGCCGGCCTTCTCCTGGTCCAGATCGTCGCAGGCACGATCATGGCGCACTCTTACTACGACCGGGTGAGCTTCTACGGCTATGACGTCAACCGGATCCTCCCCTTCAACTTCCTGCGGGACGTTCATATTCAAGCTCCGATCGTCTGGATCGGTCTGTCCTGGATCGGTGCGGCGTTGTTTCTTGCCCCCGCCATCGCCGGAGGCCAGGAAGCCAAAGGCCAGCACCTTTTCGTCGACCTGCTGTTCTGGGTCACGCTGTTCGTCGTCGCGGGCGCGCTGATCGGGGACTATCTGGGCATCATGGGAGTGATCGACCAGAATTGGTTCTGGTTCGGTAATCAGGGTCTGTCCTACATCCAGCTCGGCCGCTTCTGGCAGATAGGCTTTTTCATCGGTTTGGCTCTGTGGAGCGTGCTGGTGATGCGCGCTCTCTGGCCAAGCGCGACCCAATGGCGGATGGCGGCGGGGCAGTTCTGGAGCGGCCGCATCCGGCTCGAGCATCTGATCTGGGCGTCCACGATCAACATCGCCGTGCTCTATGTCTTCGGCATGATCCCGCTGACCGGCATCGAGAAGTCCTTCACCCTGACTGATTTTTGGCGCTGGTGGGTGGTTCATCTCTGGGTCGAGCAGTCCTTCGAGTTCTTCGCCGCCACGATGAGCGCTTACCTGTTGATGGCCGTGGGGCTGGTCTCTCGCAAGCTCGCCGAGCGGGCGACCTATTTCGAGGTCATCCTGATCTTCCTTGGCGGCGTGATCGGCACCGGCCACCACCTCTATTGGGCTGGCGGGCCGAGCATGTGGGTGCCGATGGGCAGCATGTTCTCGTTCATCGAGGTGCTCCCGCTGGTGCTCCTGATCATCGAGGCGATCAACCATTACCGGCTGATCAACATCCATCGTGAGTTCAACTACAGGCTTGCCTACACCTATGTCATCGGCGCCGCCTTCTGGAACTTCGTCGGCGCTGGCGTGTTCGGCGGCGGCACATTGAACGCGCCTCTGGTGAACTATTATGAACACGGCACATTCCTCACTCTCAACCACGCGCACACAGCCCTGTTCGGGGCCTTTGGCGAACTGGCGATCGGGCTGATCTATTTCTGTCTGCGCTACATCCACGGCGCGCGCGCCGGATTCAGTGAGAAGCTCGGGTTGTGGGCGTTCTGGCTCTACAATGCCGGCCTGGTGCTGTGGATCCTGCTGAACTTCTTCCCCATCGGTTGGGCGCAGCTTGACGCCGTCTATGAACATGGCCTGGCCTATGCCCGAAGCAGCGCCTTCTACAGCAAGACGTTGTTCTGGCAGTGGATGCGGCTGCCAGGCGACGTCGTGTTCGCCGCGGCCGCGCTCCTTATGGCCTGGGACTTCATCGTCAAGTTGCGCCCTCTCTACCCGGGCGCAATCGATCGGTTGGTCTTTCGCAAGCCGCTTCCGGCGCTCCAGGCGGCGGAGTGATCGCCTGATGGTTGAAGACGACAGGAGCGCCACGGCGTGATGTCGGAGCAGTCGGAACGCCTTTCCGACTGCTCGGCCCGCGGCGACCTCAGCTCGGACGCGCCGGGTTGAACAGGCCGGCGGGCGAGAGGGTGAAGATCTCGCAGCCGGTGTCGGTGACGCCGACGGAGTGCTCGCACTGGGCGGACAGGGATTTGTCCCGCGTCACCGCCGTCCAGCCGTCGGCCAACAGCTTCACCGGATGGCGACCGAGATTGACCATCGGCTCGATGGTGAAGAACATGCCCGCCTTCAACACCTCGCCCCCCCCGGGCCGGCCGAAGTGGAGGATGTTGGGCGCGTCGTGGAACACCTGGCCAACGCCATG
This sequence comes from Caulobacteraceae bacterium, assembly GCA_039935235.1. Classification (GTDB taxonomy): domain Bacteria; phylum Pseudomonadota; class Alphaproteobacteria; order Caulobacterales; family Caulobacteraceae; genus Acaudatibacter. The sequence goes on along the minus strand of JBDTKQ010000073.1, from coordinate 3,066 downwards.
GCCACAGAAATCCCTCACCACGCTGCACCGTTGGGCCTCGACATAGCTTTGGATGGCGTGGCCGACGTCTCCCAGCCGCGCGCCCGGTTTCACCTGGGCGAGGCCGCGTTCGAGGGCCTCATAGGTAACGTCGATCAGCCGGCGCGCCCGGGGCGCGATCTCGCCGACGCCATACATCCTCGAATGGTCGCCGTGCCAGCCGTCGACGATGAGAGTCACGTCGATATTGGCGATGTCGCCCTCGCGCAGGGTCCGCTCGCCGGGGATGCCGTGGCAGACGACGTGGTTGGGCGAGATGCACAGGGTGTGGGAATAGCCGCGGTAGTAGAGGCAGGCGGGCAGGGCGCCGCGATCGAGGGCGAACTCCCGCGCCATGCGGTCCAGATCGCCGGTGGCGACGCCGGGCTTCACGTGCGGGGTGAGCATGTCGAGGCATTCCGCGGCGAGGCGGCCGGCGGCGCGCATACCGGCGAAACCCGCGGCGTCGTGCAACTTGATCCGCCCGGTGCGCGTCGCGATTTCCGCCAAGTCTTCGACAAGGGCCATCAAAGGTCTCTTCAGGTGGGGCCGCGACCGCTCGCCCAGGGGAGGCGTCGCGCCACGCGGATTTCCAAAGGGCTTATGTCGCAAGCGTAGCACAGAACTTCAACACCCGCGGCGACGGCCTCGTCCAGCCCGTCGGCATAGGTGGGGTCGAGATCGGCGCAAGCGGCGAACCGGTCGCAGTCGGTCCGCTGGATGACGAACAGTTGCACGGCCCGCTCGCCGGACCGAACCTTGGCGGTCAGTTCCCGCAGATGACGAGCGGACCGGGCGGCCACGCAGTCGGGAAACTCCGCGAGGGTCCCGGCGCGCCGCAGGTGACAGTTTTTCACCTCCAGCCAGCACGCGGGACGCCCCGGTTGTTCGAGCACGAAATCCACCCGGCTGGCCGCGCCCATTCTCACCTCCCGTCGATGAACCGCGTAGCCGGCCAGCTCGGGGATGGCGTCCGCCGCCAGCGCCTCGGCGACGAGGCCGTTGGGACGCAGGGTGTTGACGCCGACCGGTCCCCCGTCCGCCTCGACGATCTCGAGGGTCCACGCCAGTTTTCGCTTCGCGCCCCCGGCCGCCGACAGCCACACTTCGAGCCCGGGGGTGTTCAGCCCGAGCATGGCCCCCGGATTGGGGCAATGGGCGGTCACCGCGCGACCATCGTCCAGGACCACATCGGCGAAGAAGCGCTTGTAGCGGGCGACAAGAACCCCGTGCGCGAGCGGTTGCGGCAAAAGCATGGGCGGCCTATGCGGGTCGGCTTGCATCGGATCAAGACGGGAGGCGGCCATCTCGACACCTGAACGCGTCACCGCCGCGGTCCTGATCATCGGCGACGAGATCCTGTCGGGGCGAACCCAGGACACCAATCTCAATGCCATCGCCCGCTATCTCGCGCCTTTCGGGGTGGACGTGGCCGAGGCGCGGGTGGTCGGCGACGCGAAGGACGAGATCGTCGCCGCCCTCGACGCCCTTCGCTCGGCTCATGACTATGTGATCACCACCGGCGGCATCGGCCCGACTCACGACGATATCACCGCCGACTGCGTGGCGGCCGCCTTCGGCGTGACGCTTCGTGAGCATCCGGATATTCTCGCCATGATGACCGCGCGATGGGGGGGCGAGCTGAACGCGGCGAGGCGGCGGATGGCGCGGGTGCCGGAGGGCGGCTCCCTCGTCCGCAATCCCGTCCAAGGTCCCCCGGGCTTCCAGATCGGCAATGTCTTTGTTCTCGCGGGGGTGCCGCAGATCATGCGCGGGATGCTTGAGGACGTTGGCCCACGCCTGCGCACCGGCCAGGTGGTGATCGCCCGCACCGTACGAGTGGAGGGGGCAGGGGAGGGGGCGATCGCCGCGCCCCTCGAAGCCCTCGCCAAGGCTCATCCGGGGCTCTCTCTCGGAAGCTATCCGTTTTTTGGCCCCGAGGGCTATGGCTCGAACCTGGTCGTGCGGGGTCGGGACGCGGCCGAGGTCGAGGCCACGGTCGCCGATCTGGTGGCGACGCTGGACGGCATCGGGGCCAAGGCGATCCTCCGCTTGGAGACCTGACATTGCGGAATGCCGCGGCGGGAATCGCGCGGGTTTGAAGGGAGATACCGATGGACGGGTCCACACGCGGAATGGGCGACAATTCACTGGCCGCCCTGTGGATGGGCTTCACCGCCAACCGGGCCTTCAAGGCCAGTCCGCGGTTGTTCAGCCGGGCCGACGGGATGCACTATTTCACCCCCGAGGGTCGCGCGGTTCTCGACGGTTCGGCGGGTCTGTGGTGCGTCAACGCCGGCCACAACCGGGCGCCGATCGTCGAGGCCATCCGCCGCCAGGCGGGGGTGCTCGATTTCGCGCCTACCTTCCAGCTCGGCCATCCGCCGGCATTCGAGCTGGCCGGACGGCTGGCGGCTTTGCTGCCGGAGGGGATGGACCGGGTCTTCTTCTGCAATTCCGGTTCGGAGGCGGTGGACACCGCCCTGAAGATCGCGCTGGCCTACCAGCGGGCGATCGGTCAAGGCGCGCGCACCCGGCTGATCGGCCGCGAGAGGGGCTATCACGGCGTTGGATTCGGGGGGATCACGGTCGGCGGCATGCTCGCCAACCGCAAGACTTTCGGCCCTCTGCTTCCCGGCGCCGACCACCTTCGCCACACGCACGGGATCGCCGAAAACCTCTTCGCCAAGGGGCGGCCGCCTTCGGGGGCGGAGCTGGCCAACGATCTCGAGAGGCTGGTGGCCCTCCATGGGGCCGAGACCATCGCCGCGGTGATCGTCGAGCCGGTGGCCGGATCCACCGGTGTGCTCGTCCCGCCCGTTGGCTATCTCGAACGCCTGCGCGAGATCGCCACCCGCCACGGCATCGTCCTGATCTTCGACGAGGTGATCACCGCCTTCGGGAGGCTCGGAGCGGCGACAGCGGCGGAGCGGTTGGGCGTCGTCCCCGACCTCATCGCCTGCGCCAAAGGGTTGACCAACGCCTCGGTCCCCATGGGCGCGGTGGGCGTCCGCTCGACGATCCACGAGGCGGTGCTCGACGCGACGC
>JBDTKQ010000072.1:0-5055 GCA_039935235.1 Caulobacteraceae bacterium | reverse complement strand
GCTAGAGCAAACCCCGTTCAGATGGAATCATCTGAACGGGGATAATTTGCTCTGGATTCAAGAGTGTAGAGCCTGATTCAGCGCTTGCATCTGTTCCGTGCAAACGCATCAGGCTCTAGATTTCGGAGCGAATGACCGGCGAGTCGCGGTCGAACGGTGACCGGGCCGCGGCGATCGTCCGAAACGCGTAGGCTTGGCAGGCGCACAACAGGGTGGCCGGGACCGTGAACAGGGCGGTGGCCAGCAACGCCCACAGTCCCGCGAGCCCCAGAAGGAGCGCCCGCCGGCCGGGGTCGGCGCCGTCGGGGGCGCCGATCGCCGTCTGCGCGCCCTGAAGCACAATCCCCCCAAACCCAATCGCGGCGAGGAAAACGAACATCATCAGGGCGTAGATCGCGTAGCCGGCCAACAGAAACCAGAAACGTCCGCGTACGAGGGGCCAATAGGCGGAAAGGTGAAACCGGCCCTCGGCGAAGGTCTCCACCGCGATCAGCGACAGGCGCACCGCCAGCCACACGTCGACACACACCGTCGTCACGGCCCCCGCCGTGGCGATCCCGCGCGCCAGACCGGGGAGCGCGGCCATCACCGGGCTGACCAGGGCGAACAGAAGGAATGCCGGGACCCCGCCCAGAACCACAACCACGGCCAGGGCGACCACGGTGATCACCGCGAGGCGAAGCTCGTCGGCGCCGACGCGCAAAAAGAAGAACGCGCGATTGCGCGGCTCGAGAACGGCGCGGAAGGCGGCCACGGTGGTGATCGCCCAGACCACGAGGAAGAGGGGAACGAACACCGCGGCGAAAGCACCGAAGCGCCCGCTGACCTCACGAAGGTCCCGCGCCGCCCCGCGGTCGGCGATCACCACCTGGTCGCCGGAGGCGACGACGATCGCGGCGATGGTCAGGGCGGCGAGCCAGAGGCAGGCCCAAACCAGCACCGCGCGCGGTTCGCGGCGCATGAGACGCACGCCCTCGAGGGCCGCGTCGAGGGACGAGCGAGCGTTCACAGGCCGCTTTCCGCACCGAAACGGTCATGCAGAAAGCTCAACCAGCCGATGCGAAAGGGCAGAACCACGCCGGTCAGCAGCAAGGCGGCGACGAGGCGCCAGCCCAAGGCGAGCCATCGCGGCGGGCCATCCCACGGAGCCAGCAGTCCGAGCGCCACGAGCACGGTCAGCCCGTTGCCCAGCGCCAGCGGCCACGCCGCCCGGTGGGTCAGCGGCCAGCTGGCCAGCACCTGAACGCGGCCGCGCGCGACCGTCGCCGCCGGGGCGAGGCTCACCCGCGCCCACACCCACAGCAGGCCCGCCGCCCCGAGCGCGGCGACAACGCCCAGCACCAGCCGTCCGCGCCCGTCGACCGCTCCCGCCCACGTCGAGGGCCGATCTGCAAGGAACCCGGCGCCGGCGGACGCCACCGCATAGGCAAAGCCGAAGGCGACGACGAGAGCCAGCAGCGCCATGATGAAGAGAAGCGTCGCGGTGAGCAGCGCGACGGCGAGGAGATGCCGAAACCTCCCCCGCGCGGTCGCAGATCCGTGCTCCCGTACAAGGGCCAGCCCATAGAGGTCTCCCTGAACCGCCAGCGCCACGGCCGCGGTCAACAGGAGCATCGCCGCGAGCGCGGGAACGTGGCTGACGGATCGAGCGACAAGCGGCAGGCTCGCGACCAGAAACGCCAAGCCCGCGAGAACCAGCCAGCGCTTCGATATGGCTTGAATGACGAGCGCCCGCCCCGCCTTCCATCCCTCTGCTATTGTGAGCGGCCGCCTGACGGAGGAGATCACCGACGCTTCCCCCACCACCCGCTGCTCCCGGTCTCGCCCCGCGCACCATAGACCGCTTCGTTTCGGTACCGCTACTTCCGCCGCTCTGCCCCGGGGCGTAGGAAAAGCCCATGTCGGACGCCCCCATTCACATTATCGGCGGCGGCCTCGCCGGGTGCGAGGCGGCGTGGCAAGCGGCGCGCGCCGGCGTTCGCGTGGTCTTGCACGAGATGCGCCCCGTCGTCGGCACCGCCGCCCATCACACCGATCGGCTGGCCGAACTCGTTTGCTCGAATTCGTTCCGGTCCGACGACTGGGAATACAACGCCGTGGGCCTCCTGCACGCGGAGATGCGCCGTCTGGATTCGCTGATCCTGGCTTGCGGCGATGCCCATCAGACGCCCGCCGGCGGGGCGCTGGCGGTGGACCGGGACGGCTTCGCCGAAGCGGTCACCCGCGCCATCGTCGGCCATCCGCTGATCGCCGTCGAACGCGGCGAGGTCGCCGGAACGCCGCCGGCCGACTGGGACAATGTGATCGTCGCCACGGGACCCCTCACCTCACCCGCGCTCGCCCGCGCGATCGGCGACCTCAGCGGCGAGGGCGCCTTGTCCTTCTTCGACGCCATCGCCCCCATCGTGCAGGTCGACAGCATCGACATGACGGTGGCGTGGCGACAGTCGCGCTACGACAAGACCGGACCCGGCGGCGACGCGGCGGCCTACATCAACTGCCCGATGACCCGCGACCAGTACGAGGCGTTCATCGACGCCCTCCTCGCCGGCCCGAAGACCGAGTTCAAGGACTGGGAACACGTCCCCTATTTCGACGGCTGTCTGCCGATCGAGGTGATGGCGGAACGCGGGCGCGAGACCCTCCGCTACGGGCCGCTCAAGCCGGTGGGCCTGACCAATCCGCGCCATCCCGGCGAAAAGCCTCACGCCGTCGTCCAGCTTCGCCAGGACAATGCGCTGGGCACTTTGTGGAACATGGTCGGTTTCCAGACCAAGCTTCGCCACGGCGCGCAAACCGACGTCTTCCGCGCCATTCCCGGACTGGAGCGCGCGGTATTCACCCGCCTGGGCGGATTGCACCGCAACACCTTCCTCAACAGCCCGCGGGTGCTCGATGGCGACCTGCGCCTGAGGGCCGACCCGCGCCTGCGCTTCGCCGGCCAGATCACCGGGGTGGAAGGCTATGTCGAAAGCGCCGCCATCGGGCTCCTGGCCGGTCGTCTCGCCGCCGCCGAACGCGCGGGCATCCGCCTGGGCCTCCCGCCGCCGACCACCGCGCTGGGCGCCCTGGTCGGGCACATCACCGGCGGCCATATCGCCGGCGCGCGCGGCTCGTTCCAGCCGATGAACATCAACTATGGCCTCTTGCCGCCCGTCGAGGCGCCGGGAAGGACCGCCGACGGGCTGCCCTTCCGCCGCGGCGAGCGCGGTCGGGCCAAAAAGCGGGTCATGAGTCTCCGCGCCCTCGCCGCGCTCGAGACGTGGATCGGGGGAGCTTTGGCCACCGCCGCCTGACGTCAGATCCGGCCGCGCGCCGCCGCCCACAGCAGCCGGACGCGCTTTTCGAGCGGCGAGGAATGGGCGCCGCTCCACTCTGGCCGCGCGAGGGCGACATGGGCGAGCGCCGGGAAGGCGTCGGCGGAAACGCGCGCCGCCGCCCGCGAGGCCTCTTCGATCAAGGGCGGCATGATCCCGGCGAGCGCTTCGCGCGGGACTCCACCCTGGCGCAACAGCACCGTCAGTCCCCAAAGCCGGCCGGCCGGGGTCATGGCGGCGGACGACGCATCGGGATCGAGGATGTCCGCCGCCAGACGACAGACCGACCCTCCCACGTCGTCCGCCCAGCCGAGCGCCTCGGTAAGATCGAGGACAGGCTGGTCGAGGCGGGCGACGCGGGCGTCGATCATCGCCTCGAACGGCTCACGCCTCAGCCCGCGGCCCCGGATCGCGGTCGCCAGGGATTCGGCCCCGGGATGGCGCCGCACCACGCCCTCGCCGAAGATCCCGTCCAGCGTCTCGCGCCACCAGACGAGGCGCATCTCCGCCACCAGGGCGTTGGAGGCGACGCCCTGGGCGCGGGCCAGTTCGTGATCGAATGCGTAAAGCGCCACCACATCGGCGCGCGCGGCCGGATCGGCGATGAGACGGCTCGACAGCCAGCGATCCGGATCGGCCCTGCGAACCGCGGAATCGAGGCCCCGGTCGGGCGAGGCGGACCGGCGCCCCGGCAAGCCTAGCCGTAGAGCGTCTGGAACATGGCCATGGACGTCAGCATCGGCAGCGACAAGAGGACGTTGAGCCGCGAGGCGAGCATGGCCACCAGCCCGGCGCGCGCCTTGGCGTCCGCGTCCGCGTCCTTGATCCCAAGGACGATTTTCTGATTCGGCCAGATGACGCCCCAGACATTGAGGAACATGATGATCGCCAGCCACACCCCGATCCCCATGAGGGTGAAGCCACGATCGCCGACCGTATAGCCGCCGGCGAAGCCGAAGCTGAACACCTTCTCGGCGTAGTCCCGTCCGCGAAGGATGGCGATGCCGAGGCCGGCGAGGACGGTGAACAGAGCCGACCAGCGGAACCAGAACAGGGCTTCGGGGGCGATGTATCTGGAAATCGCCGGCCTCAATTCGGCGGGGATGTCCGGCATCTTCCGGATCTGCACGAAGTTGAAATAGTACAGCAGGCCGATCCACAGGATTCCGAAGAACACATGCATCCAGCGGAATACCGCCTGCCAGAAGGACACGTCGGTCCCGTGGGCGCCCTGCGACCAGGCGATCAGCATGATCACCGCCAGCACCGCGCTGAGGATCATGGTGTTTCGGAAATTGGAAAGCAGACCAGCCACGTTCACCCCCTGGACGTCCGGCGAATCCCGCCGCTTTGCTTGAACGATAGTCTCCTTTGCGGTTCCGTCAAAGCTGGCGTCATTCCACCGCGATCAGCGCCGCGGCGAAGCGGCGCCCCTCGGAGACCAGCACGTTCCACGTGCGAGCCGCCGCCTCCGTCGACATGAACTCCAGACCGAGCCCGGCGCCGCGGATCGCCTCGCGCACCAAACGGGGCGGCAGCGCCTGGTGACGCCCCGTTCCGAGGAGCACGAACTCCGAAAGGGCCGCCCCGCCGGCGATCGCCGCGGCGAAATCGTCCACCGTGAGGTCGTCGACGGCGCGAGGCCGCCACTGGAGAGGTCGATCGTCGACGATCAGAAGCGAACCGGGCCTCCAGACGCCGGAAACGCGAAACCCGCCGCCCCCGAAGGAATCCAGCG
>JBDTKQ010000071.1:0-6614 GCA_039935235.1 Caulobacteraceae bacterium | reverse complement strand
CTCCCCGGCCCGCGCTATCTGCCCCGCCATGTCCTCAACCTCACCCGCCGCCGAGGCGGCGCGGCGCCGCACGTTCGCGATCATCAGCCACCCCGACGCCGGCAAGACCACCCTCACCGAAAACCTTCTCCTCGCCGGCGGCGCGATCCGCGCGGCGGGCGCGGTTCGGGCGCGGGGCGAGCAGCGGCGCACCCGTTCGGACTGGATGAAGATCGAGCGCGAGCGGGGGATCTCCGTCTCCGCCAGCGCCATGACCTTCGACCACGCCGGCCTTATGTTCAATCTGCTGGACACCCCCGGCCACGAGGACTTCTCCGAGGACACTTACCGCACCCTTACCGCCGCCGACGCCGCGGTCATGGTCCTCGACGCGGCCAGGGGAATCGAGCCGCAGACCCTCAAGCTGTTTGAGGTCTGCCGCCTGCGCGACATCCCCATCGTCACCTTCATCAACAAGATGGACCGCGAGGCGGAGGATCCCTTCGCCCTCCTCGACGAGATCGCCGCCAAGCTCGCCCTCGATCCGGCGCCGCTCTACTGGCCGGCCGGCTCGGGGAACCGCTTCCGCGGCATGATCGACCTGCGCCACGACCGTTTCCTCCCCTTCCGGCGCCAGGCGGGCGGCGGCCATCCGGCGGCCATTCCCATGGACTCCGCCGCCCTCGACACCTGGCTCGATCCGGACGCCCGCGAGGAGGCCAGTGAAGGCGCCATGCTGGTCAGGGAGGCGTCCAAACCCTTCGACCCGCAAAGCTTTCTCGAAGGCCATATGACCCCCGTGCTGTTCGGTTCGGCCCTGCGCCATTTCGGGGTCGACCAGCTTCTCGAAAGCCTCGGCGCCTACGCCCCGCCCCCCGGGCTCGTGGCCGCGCGTCGCGACGGCGAGGAGACCCACATCGCGCCCGGCGACGACGAGGTCTCCGGCTTCGTGTTCAAGATCCAGGCCAATATGGATCCCAACCACCGCGACCGGGTCGCCTTCGTGCGCCTCACCTCGGGGCGATTCACCCGCGGCATGAAGCTGAAGGTTCAGAACACCGGCCGTCAGATGAGCGTCAACGCCCCCATCCTGTTCTTCGCGTCCGACCGCGAGCTGGCCGAGGAGGCGTACGCCGGCGACGTCATCGGTATCCCCAACCATGGCGTGCTGAGGGTCGGCGACAGCCTCTCCCGATCGGGAACCCTGCGCTTCGCCGGCCTGCCCAATTTCGCTCCGGAGATCTTGCGGCGGGTGCGGGTCACCGACCCGCTCAAGGCCAAGCACCTCAAAAAGGCCCTGGAAGGTTTGGCCGAGGAAGGTGTCACCCAATTGTTCCGTCCACTGATCGGTTCGGATTTCGTGGTCGGGGCCGTGGGTCAGCTACAGTTCGAGGTCATGGCCGACCGGCTCGGCGGCGAATACGCCCTCGACGTGGTCTTCGAGCCGTCGCCCTTCGCCGAAGCCCGCTGGCTGACCGGCCCGCCAGCCGACCTCGAGGACTTCGCCGGCAAGCACCGCACGGCCATGGCGCGCGATATCGACGGCCAGTCGGTGTTTCTCGCCAAGTCCGCATGGGAAATCGGCTACCTCGCCGAACGCTTCCCCAGGATCGGCTTCGAACGCACCCGCGAGCGGGGATGAGCGTGGGCGAGCTTTCGGGTGGGGACCTTCTCTCGTCGGAAGGGGCCTCGAATGCCGTATACGGATTGCCTCCTCCCGAGCTGGCCGAGCGCCGATCGGACGCCCGACAGCTTTCACCCCTCGTTCCGGGCGCCGGGGCGATCGAAGGTCTCGACGACGCGAGCCTTCCGGGCATGACCATCCTGGCGCCGCCGGGGACGATCGAGCGGCGCTACGTCCTCGCTCACGCGCTGCGGACGGTAAAAGCCGGCGGCCAGATCGTGGTCCTGGCGCCCAGGGACAAGGGCGGAGCCCGGCTGCGGCGGGAGCTGGAGGGCTTCGGCTGCCGGGTCGCGGAAGACGCGCGGCGCCATCATCGCATCTGCCGGACGACGCGGCCGCGAGACCCGGTCGGCCTCGCCGCCGCGATCGACGCCGGCGCCCCCCGCCGCGTTCCGGCCCTCGGGATGTGGTCGCAGCCAGGAGTGTTCAGTTGGGACCGGCTCGATCCGGGGACCGCCCTCCTGCTCGAAACCCTTCCCGCCCTCGACGGCGCGGGCGCCGATCTGGGCTGCGGTATCGGCGTGCTCGCCCGGGCCGCCCTCGCCTCCCCGACGGTGACCCGCCTCGCCCTCGTCGACATCGACCGGCGGGCGGTCGAGGCGGCGCGGCGCAACATCGCCGATCCCCGCGCGGCCTTTGTCCACGCCGACGTCCGCACCCCCGCGGCCGCCCAATCCGGGCTCGACTTCGTGATCATGAACCCGCCGTTCCACGACGCCGGGCGCGAGGACCGGGCGCTGGGTCAGGCGTTCATCGCCGCCGCCGCCGCCATGCTCGCCAAGGGCGGGGTATGCCGGATGGTGGCCAATGTCGCCCTTCCTTACGAGCAGGCGCTGATCGCCCATTTCCCGAGGGTCGCCCTCGTCGCCCGGGCGCGTGGCTACAAGGTCTATGAGGCCGGCCGATGAGCCGCGCCCCCGCCGCCCGCCTCGACCGGCTTCTCGCCAATCTCGGCTACGGCTCGCGCCGGGAAGTCCATCGTATCGTCGCCGCCGGCGGCGTCACCCTCGACGGCGTGACGCTGCGGGAGGTCGGCGCGAAGGTCCCGGTTTCCCCGGCCCTCGCCGAGCGGATGCGGGTCGGCGGCGCCCCGCTCGATGCTCCGGCGCCCCTCACCCTGATCATGCACAAGCCGGTGGGGGTGGTCTGTTCGCACAGCGAGGCCGGGCGCGGCGTCTATGAGCTCCTCCCCCCGCGCTGGCGACGGCGGGACCCCGCCCTGTCGACCGTCGGCAGGCTGGACCTCGACACCTCGGGGCTTCTCCTGATCACCGACGACGGCCCGTTTCTCCACCGGGTGATCTCACCGAGGACCCATGTCGCCAAACGCTATCATGTCACCCTCGATCGGCCCCTCTCGGGAACCGAAGGCCCCCTGTTCGCCGGCGGCGCCCTCTTGCTCGATGGCGAGACAACCCCTCTCGCGCCTGCACTTCTCGAACCTCTCACCCCCCTGACCGCCTGGCTCACCGTCACGGAGGGGCGCTATCATCAGGTGCGCCGGATGTTCGCCGCCGCGGGCGCCCACGTTACCGCCTTGCACCGCGACCGGATCGGCGCTCTCGATCTGCCAGCAGACCTCGCCCCCGGCGCCTGGCGGCCTCTCCGCGAGGAGGAACGGGGGGCGCTGTTCGCCGGGACAAGGATGGCGGGGGCGCCATCGCCTCGGCGTTGAATCCCGTTCGCGCCGATCCGCCTCACCGGCCCCGCCACCAGACGAGGGCGCGCCGCTCGAGGCTCTGAAAAACGAAATGCAAGCCGGCCGCCATCAGCGCCAGGGCGAGGATGGCGGCGAACATCTTCGCGGTCTGCAGACGATTGCCCGCCTCCAGAATCCGCCAGGCGAGCCCTTGGGCGCCGCCGGATCCGGCGACGAACTCAGCCACCACCGCGCCGATGATCGCCAGACCCGCGGCGACCTTGTGGCCTTCGACCAGGAACGGAACGGCCGAGGGCAGGCGCAGGCGCAGCAAGCGCTGGGTGCGGGTCGCGCCGTAGAGATCGAACAGACGCTCGAGATCGGGGTCCGCCGCCGCCAGTCCGCGGGTCGCTCCCGAGAAGATGGGGAAGAAGGCGACGATCGCGGCCAGGGCGACGATCGCCCGGCCCGGATGGTCGACCCCCGCCCAGATCACGAACAGGGGGGCGATCGCCACCACCGGGGTCACCTGCAAGGCCACCGCCAGCGGCCGCACGGCCCGATCGAGCGTGCGACTCATCGAGACGGCAAGGGCCAGGGCGCTGGCGAACAGGCTCGCGGCGACGAGCGCCTCGAGGGCCATGGCCAGCGTCCGCCACGCCGACATCGCCAGCGGTCCGGCGTTCTCAACCAGAGCGACCGCGACGGCCGACGGGGGCGGCAGCAGAAACGCGGGAACATGCAGCGCGCGGCACGCCGCCTCCCATATCCCCACCAGACCGGCCACGAGCGCCAGCGGGGCCGCCGCCGCGCGAAGCGTGCTCACGCCCGTTCCGCCATGGATCGCGCGAGGGTCGCGGACACCTCTTCGACCGCCTCGCGGAACCGGGCCGAGGTGCGGAATCCCGCCGGTCTCGGCCACGACGCCGCCACCCGGGTCTCTCCCGCCACCCGGCCGGGGCCCGGAGTCATCACCACCACCCGCCCGGCCATGTAGACCGCCTCCTCGACATTGTGGGTGACGAAGACGATCGCCGGCTTTTCCTCCAGCCAGATGGCCAGCACATCGTCGGCCAGCGCCCGGCGGGTGATCTCGTCGAGGGCGGCGAAGGGCTCGTCCAGCAACAGGACCTGCGGGTGAGTGACAAGCGCTCTGGCGAGGGAGGCGCGCATGGCAATGCCGCCGGAAAGCTGGGCCGGTCGCGCCCCGGCGGCTTCGCCAAGGCCGACGCGAGCGAGCGCGACGTCCGCCCTCGCCCGGCCCTCGCGCCGCGCGACGCCGGCCAGATCGAGAGGCAAGGCGACGTTGGCGCGGGCGCTCAGCCACGGCGCCAGCGTCGGCGCCTGGAAAACCACCGCAATGGCCCCGCGCACCGCCGCCCGGCCCACGGTTCCCCGGGTCGGATTCTCCAACCCGGCGAGGAGCCGAAGGGCGGTCGACTTGCCGCAGCCGGACGGTCCCACGAGCGCGACGATCTCACCGGCCGCCAGGCTGAACGAAAAGGGTCCCAGCGCGCGACCCCGCCCGGGATAGTCGACCTCCACGGCCGCGAGGCTGGCGACCGGGTCCGGAGCGGGCGACCTCACCTCGCCGCGGCCGCCGGGCGAACGAAGGCCAGGGTATAGGCCCGCCGATAGTCGAGATTCCGCGGATAGACGCCCTGGTCCGAAGCAATCTTGAAGAACGCCGCCCATCGCGCGTCGCTCATCGCCCCGGGGCCGGCGGTCGCCGCGTCCCCCGAATCGACAATGCCGTAGGCGCGCATCTTGTCCCGCGCCTGGGCGAGGACGTCTTCGGTCATTTCCGGATTGTCCTTCAGGATCAGGCGGTCGCCGGGCGCGGGGTTCCCGTGGAGATAGGCCCGCCAGCCCGCCGCGCTGGCCTCGACAAAGGCCCGCACCGCCGCGGGGTCCGAAGCGATCAGGCCGTCGGGAGCGAGAACCATATCGGCGTAACCCGGGTATCCTTCATCGGCCAGCAAGAATACCGCCGGTTTGACATGGGCTTGTTTTTCGATCGTGTACGGCTCCGATGTCAGGTAACCTTGCTGGATAATTCGCTTGTCGGCGAGGAACGGGGCATTGTTGAAATTGTACTTGCGGATTTGGGCGTCGGTGAAGCCATACTTCGCCTTCAGCCACACCCAGAAAGCGGTGATCGAGGCGTCCGCGAGGAGGATCGGCCGGCCCTTCATGTCCGCCAGGGATCGGATCCCGGCGTCCGGATGGGCGATCAGCACCTGGGGGTCCTTCTGCATGAAGGCGGCCACCGCCTTCACCGGCACATGTTCCGCGGCCATGTTCATGACGATGAAGCTGTTGGAGCCGATGCCCAACTCCACCGCCCGGGCGGCGACCAGCTGCGGGACGTTCACCCCCGGCCCGCCCGGAACGATGGTCACCGCCAGCCCGCGCCTGGCGTATTCGCCATTGGCCAAGGCTTCGTAAAAGCCGCCGTGCTCGGCCTCCGCTCGCCAGTCGGTGGCGAAGCGGATCGCGGTTTTGTCGCCGGTGGCCGGAGCGTGACCTCCGCCCTGGGAACAGGCCGCCAGGGCGAGCGCGCCGAACAGAAACCCGAGCCGAAACGTCATCGCAGACCACATTGCCCCACCGTACGCGCGGCCGAGGTTTAGGCCGCCCGCGCCGCCGCGCCAAGGGCGAGCCATCAATGCGCCGTTGCCGCCAATGATTCCCGCAGGCCTTCGATTTCCAGCCAGTCATGCTCGGCCGCCACCAGTTTGAGGCGCGCGGCGGAAAGCGCCCGGTTGACCCGCTCGAACGCCGCGGGGTCTCGCGAATAGAGAGTGGGATCCGAGAGGGCCTCGCTCAACCGGGCGATCTCGCCGGCGAGTTTGGGCATGAGCGTCTCGAGCTCCGAAAGACGCCGCGCGTCCCTGAAGGTCAGCTTGACGGGCGCCGCCACCGGGCGGGGCGCCGCCCGCCGCGCGGTCTTGCCTGGCGCGGGCGCCGCGGCGGCCGACATGAATCCGGGGTTCTGAATCGCGAAGTCGGTCCAGCCGCCCGGCGTTTCCACCGCATGACCCCGCCCATCGAGGGCGATGCTGGAAGTCGCCAGCCGGTCGATGAAATCGCGGTCGTGACTGACGAGGATCAAGGTCCCGGGATAGTCGCCGAGAAGATCCTCGAGGAGGTCGAGGGTTTCCATGTCCAGATCGTTGGTCGGCTCGTCGAGGACCAGAACGTTCGATGGAACCGCCAGGGCGCGCGCCAGAAGCAGCCGGTTGCGCTCGCCGCCCGACAGGCTCGTCACCGGCTGGCGAAGCTGGTCGTCGCGGAACAGGAAATCGCGTG
>JBDTKQ010000070.1:0-2926 GCA_039935235.1 Caulobacteraceae bacterium | reverse complement strand
GACGTGCTCTTCACCCACGCCGGAGCGACCGCCGCGGTGCTCGACCCGCTCTACGCCAGCCGCATGGTGCGCATGCTCGAGGGCGTGGTCGACCACGGCACCGGGACCGCCGCCGCCCTTGGCCGCATTGCCGCCGGCAAGACCGGCACCAGCCAGAACTGGCGCGACGCCTGGTTCGTCGGCTTCACCCCCGATCTTCTGGCCGCCGTGTGGGTCGGCGACGACCGCGGCCGGCCGATGGCGAAAGTCACCGGCGGCGAGATCCCCGCGACCGTCTGGCGCCGGTTCATGACCGTGGCCGAGGCGGACGTCCCGACGAGCGACTTCCCCTGGCTCGAACCGGAGCCGGCGCCGCCGCCCGCGCCGGCGGACGAGACGCCCGCGCCCGACGCCGCGTCGTCGGACGACATGGCCGGAGCGGCCCCGATCGACGAGCCGCCGCTGTATGACGAGTCGCCGCCGCCCGCGCCGACGCCCGACCACGACCTGGACGCGCCCAACGGACCGCCGCCCTTCGGCCCCGACCGGTCACGGCGCGACATTCCGCCGCCTCTGGAGAACGGGCCGTCCGCGCGCTAGACTCGCCGCCCAATCGCACGGAGCGCGCATGACCAACGCCTGGATCGACAGAGGACCGGTCTCGGTCCCGCCCCGGCCCCTCGCCTATGCCGCCGGCGGGCTCGTGCTGCTGTTGGCGATCGTCGGCCTGGCCCTGGGTTTTCGGGCCACCCTGCGCGCGGCCTCGGCTCCCGAACCGATCGCGGGGGGTACGAGCGGCGCTCCGTCCGACGCCATCGTGGCCGGCCCGATCGTCCAGCCGCCGCCCCCTGTCCCGGCGACCGACGCGGCCGCCGACCAGGCGAAGGCCGACGCCGCCGACGCGGCGCGGGCAAAGGCCGACGACATCGCGTCCCAGACGGCCGCGGCGCAAGCCGTGCAGTCCCAGCCGTCGAAACCGGCGGGCAACATCGATACGATCCTGGCCTCGCCCACCGAAAAGCCGCCGGCCCCGGTCAAGGCGCCGCCCGAGGAGGCGCCCCCGGGAACCCCGATCAAAAGCGACGTACCGTTTTGATGCGCGCGCCGGCATGATCGAGCTGTTGCGGACCACCGATCCGATCAAGCTGACCGCCCTTCAGGCCGCGCTCGCGTCGGGCGGGGTTGTCGCGACCGCCTTCGACGCCGCCGCCGGATCGCTGTGGCAGGCGGTGATCCCGGTGCGCCTGATGGTGGCCGACGGCGACGCGAACGCCGCCCGGCGGGTGCTTCGGGAAGCCGGTTTCCGCGAGGCGAGCGATGGCGACTGGGACCTGGCGCCGGTCCGCTGAACGCCCCTCTCACCGCTCGTACCTTGACCGTCGCGGAAAGGCGTCAGCCGCTGGATCGGCGTGAAGATCCGGGTTGCGGCGCCGCCGCGTGATCGTCGCGGCGATCATGCCCCCGCGCGGGCGGCGATCAGGCCGACGCCACCACGCGGCCGTAGGTGAGGGAGACGAAGACATCCTCGAGGTCGGGCTCCTCGGTGCGCAGGTCCTTGATCTGTACGCCGGCCGCGCGGACGGCGGCGAGGACCTGCTCGACGCTCGCCTCGGCGGTCTTGAAGGCCACGGCGAGATCGCCGCCGGGGCGAAGCTTGGCTTCGAAGGGCGCCAGATCGGGCGGGGCCGCCAGAGCGGCGCCGGGCGTCACCACCACGGTGCGGCTGTCGAGCCGGCGGAGAAGGTCGCCCGTGCTCTCGCACGCCACCACCTCGCCGCGGTTGACGATGGCGATGGTGTCGCACAGGGCCTCGGCCTCCTCGAGGTAGTGGGTGGTGAGGACCACCGTCACCCCCAGCTTGTTGAGGGAGACGACATAGGCCCAAAGCTGGCGGCGAAGCTCGACGTCGACCCCGGCGGTGGGCTCGTCGAGGACCAGAACCGGCGGATTGTGGACCATGGCCTTGGCCACCATCAGGCGCCGCTTCATGCCCCCGGAAAGCTGGCGGACATAGGCGTCGGACTTGTCGGAAAGGCCCAGGGCGGCGAGAAGCTCGTCGGTGCGTCGCTCGCGGCGCGGAACGCCGTAGAGTCCGGCCTGAACCTCCAGCGATTCGCGGGGAGTGAAGAAAACGTCGGTGGCGATCTCCTGACCGACCACCCCGATGGCGGCGCGGGCGTTGCGCGGGTTGTCGTCGATGTCCCGCCCCCAGATCGAAACCGTGCCGGCGGTTTTGCGGGTGAGGCCCGAGAGAATGTTGATGAAGGTCGATTTGCCGGCGCCGTTGGGTCCCAGGAGGCCGAAGATCGCGCCGCGGGGAATCTTGAGATCGATGCCCTTGAGGGCGGTCATGGGCGCGGTGGTCTTGGTCGCGGGGTAGATCTTGAACAGGCCCCTGGCTTCGATGGCGTAGTCGGGAAGGATCATGGGGCCTCGAAAAGGGCGGCGCGAATTGACGGCGCGCGACGCGGTGAGCATACCTAGGCGCGCCGGACCCCGCCGCCAAGGCGGCGGCGGCGCTTGAGGCCTTCACCCGTGAGCAAACCCGAACCGGCGCCCGCCCGGCCCTCGCTGATCCCCGATCTTCCTCCGCCGGAGATCGTCACCGTGCGGTCCGGCCGGGTGGCGTGCGACGGGGTGGGCGGGGCTCTGGGCCACCCCCGCGTGTGGCTGGAGATGGGTGAGGCGGATTTCGTCGAATGTCCCTATTGTGATCGCCGCTTCGTTTTGCGGGCCGGATCGGAGGGACCGGAGGACGAGCTCCTCGCCCCGGGTGTCTACGAGGGCCCGGGGGGCCACTGAGGATCGCCGGAGCGCGGATTGCCCGGATTGACTCCGACCGGCACGGCTACCTCTGGTCCCTCATACCGGGCGGAGCGCAACGCGGTGGAGCGGAGACCCGGACCCAGCGGGTTGAGCGCCAGCGCTTCACCATCCCGTTCGCGGC
>JBDTKQ010000069.1:0-4006 GCA_039935235.1 Caulobacteraceae bacterium | reverse complement strand
TTCGCGAGAACGGCCTTGGCCTGGTGTTCGTGGATGTTCATACGGAAAAGTCCTGACGGGGCCGCGACGGCGCATCGCTTATAGCGGTGGACGCGTCGGCTTCCACAGGGAACTTGCGTCGGGCGACCGCGGGGAGATCGCTCGCCCGGACCTCGCTTTCGAGGATCAACACCAGGTCGAGGGCGCGGCGGTCACGCCTTTGCAGCACGGGAGCGGCGAGTCCGCGGCGCTCCCGGCCATACATACCCCGTCCGGCCCTCCCCATCAGTTCGGGACCCATCCACACCCCGACCATGGCGGTGGGATCGAGATCGTCGAAGGTGGCGTCGGCGCCGGCGGGGATGAGGTGGATATCGCCCCGCCGCTGGATATGGGATTCGCTGATCCGACCGTGCCGGCACGTGACCTTGGCGGGGGCGCCCATGTGAACCATCAAGCGGTGCTCGCGCCCGGGCGAATGCTCGAACCGGCCGCTGCCCGCGGTCGTGACATAGACGTCGAGGCCCGGCCAGCTGCGCTGGCCGATAAGTCTGATCCGGGGATCGGCGACAGAGGTCATCGAGGTTCAGGCCGAGGTGGCTTTTTGCCGGTCGAAGTCTACCACGGTTCGAGTCGGCGGCCACGCACGGCGTTCTCACGCCGCCCGGCCGACCACCGCCGTGGCCCGGCGCTCCAGCTTGCCCCAGCCGACGCGGTAACCGCGGATGGCCGTGGCGACCGATTTGAGCACCACCCAATACATCATCTGGCGGTAGCCGAAGCGCTGGACGGGGAGCCAGACGAGGTCGCGCCACGGGGCCTTGCGTTCGAGCGCCATGCCCAGGGCTCCGGCCGACAGGTCGAGGAAGATGAAGGCCGCCCAATAGAAGACCGAGCGGATGGCGTCGTCCGGCGACCATTCCACCGGATGATAGGCCCGCCCGTAAACCGCCCACGCGAGGCTCGAGACGATGGCCAGATCGACCAGCGGCGCGGCCACGGTCAGGACGATCTGGAAGAGCCAGATCTGTGGCAGGGCGACGAAGCCGAGCACCGGGCGTCGCGTGCTGAACAGGGCCGCCCGGTGCTTCCAGAGGCACTGGAGCGTTCCGAACGACCAGCGGAAGCGCTGGTTGAGCAGACCCTTCACCGTGTCGGGCGCCTCGGTGTAGGCGCGGGCGGAACTGTCGAACTCCACCCTCCAGCCGGCCCACTGGAAGGCGAGGGTCAGGTCCTGATCTTCGGCCAGGGTGTCGGCCGGATAGCCGCCGAGGGCGCGCAGCGCCTCGCGTCGCCAGGCGCCCACGGCGCCGGGAACGACGGTCACCGCGCCCAGGGCGGCGAGGGCCCGGCGCTCGAGGTTCTGGGCGGTGATGTATTCCAGCGCCTGCCAGCGGGTGATCAGGTTCAGCCGGTTGCCGACGATGGCGTTGCCGGCCACCGCCCCCACGCGCGGGTCGACGAACCAGCGGGCGAGCCGCGGGAGGGTGTCGGGCGGAAAGAGGGTGTCGGCGTCGAGGGCCACGACAATGTCGCCGTGGGTCTGGGCCAGGCCGCGGTTGAGCGCCGTGGCCTTGCCGCCGTTCTCGAAGGAGAGCAACGCGACTCGCGGCTCGCCCGCGAAGGCGGCGCGCACCACCGCGGCGGTGTTGTCCGCCGACCCGTCGTCGAGGACGAGCACCTCGAGCCGCCTCCAGTTGGAGGAGAGGATGCGGGTCACCGAGGCGACGATCACCTTCTCCTCGTTGAAGCACGGGATGAGCACGCTGATCAGCGGTCCGGTCTGTGGATCGAGCATCGCCGGTTCGCGCCCCGGGGCCCGCGCGCGATGCCACAGGGCGAGGACGGCGAGGAAGGCCAGTCGCGCGGCGCCCAGGGCGATGGCGACGAGGAAGAGCGCCTGCATGGCGGCGTTGACATAGCGGAAGAAGCCAAAGCCGATCCGGTCGAGGAGCAGCTCGAATGAACTCCGCGAGGTTGGCGGAAGGGCATCGGCGCGGCTCATGCCGGCGAGTTGTTCTATGGTGACCAGCTTGTAGCCGTGGGCGCGAAGGGCGTCGATCAGGACGGGCAAGGCCTCCACGGTGCGGCTGCGGTCGCCGCCGGCGTCGTGCAGCAGAACGACCTGGCCGGCGTGCTCGCCCGTGACGGCGAGGCCGGCGAGGGTCCGTTCGACGATCAGTTTCGCATCCGGTTTCTTCCAGTCGTCCGGGTCGATGCGCAGGCCGGCGATGAGATAGCCGAGGCCCTGGGCGATCTTCAGCGGCTCGACCTCGCCGGGGGTCGACGGTTCCGCGTCGCCGAAATAGGGCGGGCGGAAGAACCGCATCGAGCGGCCGGTAAGCACCTGGAACAGGCGCTGGGTGGTGTTGATCTCCAGGTCGGTCTGGGCCAGGGGCGTGGCCCCGATGTTGGGGTGGGTCCAGGTGTGGTTGCCGACCATCTGGCCCTCGCGAACCTCCCTCTGCACGAGGGCGGGCTTGGCCTGCATGTTCTGACCGATGACGAAGAAGGTGGCGACCGCGTGTTTGGCCTTGAGGATGTCGAGGATCCTCGGCGTCCACCGGCCGTCCGGCCCGACGTCGAAGGTCAGGGCGACCCATCCCGGATGGGCGCCGTAGCGGTCGATGACATAAGAGGTCGGCATGAACTTGTAGTCCTCGCCCGACACCAGGCCGGTTTCCGGATCGATATCGATGGTGCGTTCGCCGCCCTTGGGCGAGGCGTCGACGTGGAGGATTTCCCCGGTCCCGTCGAAGTCGACCCCGACGCCGGGCGCGATCGCCTCAAGCCCCACCGGTTTGGCCGTTCCGTAGGGTTCCTTGAAATAGCGCCAGATGGCGGGATCCTCCGCCCCCATGCGCCATATGGCGTAGCCCATGGGACGGAAGGCGTCCGAGACCTTGAGCTGGTTGAACAGGGTGGCGGCGTCGAGGAACCAGACCACATGCTTGCGCCCGTTGTCGCCGGCGTAGGCGTAGTTGGGATTGAGGGCGTTGTCGTCCATGGTCACCGCCGCGTCGGCGTCATGGGCGGTCTGGGTGGCGTCGTAGAAAGTGACGGCCGCGGCGCTTCCCGGTCCGTTGGCGTCGGCCACCGTCCAGTCGTAGCCATACGCTCCGAAGGCGACCACGGTGCGCGCCGCGTCGAGTTGGCCCATGTCCTTGGCCAGGACCGCCTCGAACCAGTCCTGCGACGCAGCCGGACCCGGATCGCCGCCCGCCCAATGTTCGTCGTAGGCCATCAGGACGACGGTGTCGGCGACCTTCTGGAACGTCCGCAAATTCCATGAATCGTCGTTGAACGGGGTGGAGACCCACACCTCCCGGCCGATGGGCTTCAGCGCCGCCCGCGCCTTGGCGAGGAAGGCCGGATATTGCGCGAGCGCCGGCTTCGACAGGTTCTCCAGGTCGAAGACATAGCCTGCGTAGCCGTGCTGTTTGGCGAGGAGGACGAGATTGTAGATCAGCACGTCCTGGGCGGCGGGATTGGTCAGCATGTTGCTGGCCAACGGGCCGTCGGAAATGTCGTTGTGGCCATTGTGGACCATCGGCAGAACCGAGGGCGGGGTCTTGGCCGTGGCGATGATCGCCTCGGCCTGTGGGTCGCTCGTCACGGCCACGGCGCCCAGCGACCCGTCGAGCAGGATCCACTGCGGCGAGACCACGTCCAGCTTGTCCACATGGCGCTTGAGCGAAACCCGCGATTCCTCGTCCCACGTCACATAGAAACCTACCGATAGCGGCCGCGCCCGCCCTCCGGCGGCGGTGCGGCCGGGCCGGGGAATGCTTCGCCAGGCGAAGCCGCGCTTGAGCCGGTGGGCGCTTTCCACGTGCAGCGCCTGAAGCACCCGCGGGTCTTGCAAGGTCAGATTGGGCAGGCGGGGGGCGAAGGCGAGGGTGGCGAAAAAGCCGGCGACCATAAGCGCCGCCAGAGAGATCAACAGCCCCACGCCCAGATTGGCGCGCCGCGCGCGGCGGCCCGTCGGATCGTGAAACACGAAATCGGCCATGGTCGGGGTGCGCGC
>JBDTKQ010000068.1:0-3562 GCA_039935235.1 Caulobacteraceae bacterium | reverse complement strand
CGCCATCGTCGGCCATGCCGATCTGACGCGCGGGGCGGCGGCCACGGCGGTTCTCGAGGCCCTGATCGCCGCCGGTGGAGGCCGCTTCAGGGGCATTCGCCAGAGCGCCTCGTCGGACGCCGATCCGGACGTTCTGGGGCCGCTTCACGGGCGCGGTCCGGCCCTCTATCGCGACGCGGCGTTCCGCGAGGGGTTCGCCGCCCTCGCGCCGCTCGGCCTGTCCTTCGACGCCTGGCTTCTGGAGCCCCAGCTTCCCGATCTGATCGACCTCGCCCGGGCCTTCCCGGACACCTCGATCGTGCTCGACCACGTGGGGACCCCGCTGGGCATCGGCGCCTATGCCGGACGGCGGGAGGAACGGTTCGGCCCGTGGCGGGACAACATCCACGCGCTGGCGAAATCGCCCAATGTGACCGTCAAGCTGGGCGGCCTGGCCATGGTCTTCCCCGGATTCGCCTCGTTCATGTCCGATCCTCCGGCCACGTCCGTCCAACTCGCCGCCGAGTGGAAGCCCTACATCGAAACCTGCGTGGAGGCGTTCGGACCGGAGCGCTGCATGTTCGAAAGCAACTTTCCGGTGGATATCGGCACGTGCGACTACGACGTCCTGTGGAACGCCTTCAAGATCCTCGCCGCCGGCGCGTCGCCGAGCGACAAGGCCAACCTGTTCAGCGGCACGGCGAAACGCGTCTATCGTCTGGAGATTTGAGAGACCGATGCATTACAGGGAACTGAAAACCGCCTGGGCGGAACTGACCGCGCCCGGCGCCCCCTTCGAGACGGCCACCATTCAGGTGCGCGGCGCGCCGATGCGCGTCTACAAAAACGCGCCACCGACCGTGCGCGAACTTTGGCTGGCCTCCGCCGCGTTCGGCGACCGGGAGTACCTCGTCTATCGCGACGAGCGCCTGACCTATGCCGACGCCCACGCCAGGGTAAACGCGGTCGCCGGCTGGCTCGTCGAGCGCGGGATACAACCCGGCGATCGCGTGGCCATCGCCATGCGCAACTATCCCGAATGGCTTCTGATCTACTGGGCGTGCGTGGCCATGGGCGTGGCCGTGGTGGGCATGAACGCCTGGTGGGTGGCCGACGAAATGGCGTTCGCCATCGAGGACTCGGAACCCAAAGTCATTTTCTGTGACGCCGAGCGGCTGTCTCGCCTGGGCGAGCGTGCGGGCATGGCGGGCGAGGCGGCGGTGGTCGCCGTCCGCGCCGACGACCCTCCGCCCGGCGCGACGCCATGGAGCGAGGTCATCGCCCACGGCGGCGCGCTGCCGCATGTGACCATCGACCCGGACGACGACGCCTGCATCTTCTACACCTCCGGCACGACCGGCTTTCCCAAGGGGGCGCAACTCACCCACCGGGGGTGCGTCCACAATCTGATGAGCATGATGTTTTCTGGTCAGGTGACGGCGCTGGCGACGCAGCGGGCGACAGGAACGGTCCCCGATCCGGCGGCGCCGCCACCGATCCCGGTCTCGCTCCTCGCCACGCCCCTCTTCCACGTCACGGCCAACAACTGCGCCGCCTACGCATTGACGGCCGGAGGCGGCAAGATGATCCTCATGTACCGGTGGGACGCCGGCGAGGCGCTGCGTCTCATGGAACGCGAGAAGGTCACCTCGTTCGGCGGCGTGCCGGTGATGTCGCGCGAACTGATCAACCATCCGGACTTCGCGAAAACCGACCTTTCCAGCCTGATGAGTCTGGGCGGCGGCGGTTCTCAATTGCCGCCGGACCTCGTGGCGAGGATCGACGCCAGCGTCGAGACCGCCCGGCCGAGCACCGGCTACGGCATGACCGAAACCTGTGGCATCATCACCGCCATCGCCGCCGACTTCTTCGTCGACAAGCCGGCGAGCGCCGGTCCGGCCATGCCGTGCTTCGAGGTCAGGTGCGTCGATGACGACTCAAACACCGTCGGCCCCGGCGAGATCGGCGAGCTTTGGGTGCGCGGGGCCCAGGTGATCAAGGGTTATATCAATCGCCCCGAGGCCACCGCCGAGGCGATCGGCGACGGCTGGCTGCACACCGGCGACGTCGCCCGGGTGGACGCCGACGGTTTTCTCTTCATCGTCGACCGCAAGAAAGACATGGTCATCCGCGGCGGCGAGAACATCTATTGCGCGGAGGTGGAAGGCTGCGTCTATCGCCACGAGGCGGTGGCGGAATGCTGCGTCTTCGGCGTCCTCGACGAGCGGATGGGCGAGGAGGTCGCGATCGCCGTGGTCCTGCGCGAGGGGAGGCGGATGAGCGGCGCCGATCTGCGGGCTCACCTGGGCGAGATCACCGCCCGCCACAAGATCCCCCGCTACATCTGGTTCCTCGCCGACCCCCTCCCGCGCAACGCCAGCGGCAAGTTCCTCAAACGGGAGTTGCGGGAGCGGCTGGCGCTCGATCAGGCGGCTTGACCTCGACGACCTCGCCGAACTGAACCCATCGCATTATAATGCGCATACCTATGGAGTTCAGGACATGGCCACGCTGAAACTCACCGCCGTCGGCACCTCGATCGGGGCGGTTATCCCCAAGGAAATGCTCCACCGCCTGAACGTCGGCAAGGGCGACGTGCTCCACGCCGTGGAGATGGCCGACGAGAGCTATAACCTCACCCCCTTCGATCCGGAGTTCTCGGCCAGGATGGAAAAGGCCGAGGCGATCATGCGCCGATACCGCAATACCCTTCGCGTCCTCGCGAGGTGACCGTACGGACATGGCTGGGCGCGAAGGTCGCCCGCGCGGTCCACGAGCGTTCGCTTGCCCTTCACGGCGGCGCGGGTGGTGAGCGGGATTCCGGACTGCTCCTTTCGGCTTTGGCGCGACCCCTTCAACTCGATGCCGACGGCGACAATCCCGACCCTTTCGATCTCGCGGCGGCCTACACATCCAACGTGGTGAAGAACCATCCGTTCGTCGACGGCAACAAGCGCACCGGTTTCGTGCTCGGCGTGCTCTTCCTCGAACTCAACGACCATGAATTTCGCGCCGACGAGGCGTCGGCCACCGAAGCCGTCCTCGCTCTGGCGACCGTAACTCTCGATGACGCAGGATATGCCGCGTTCTTGCGGGACAACGTCGTGGCTCGTTGAACGGCAATATCTCTCGACCGGATAGGCCTCACCGCCCCTCGAACGCCGCCGCGCGCTTTTCCATGAACGCCGCCATGCCCTCGGCCGCGTCGCGGCTGCGCAGCAGCGGGAGGAGTTGGAGGAAGACGTGGTGGACGTGGTCGGGGAAGGTTTCGGTGAGGCCCATGCGCATCATCCTTTTCGCCGCCTGAACGGCGAGCGGGGCGTTGGCGGCGATTTCCGCGGCCAACGCCCGTGCGGTCTCGGCGAGGGCTTCCGCGGGCACCACGCGCGAGGCGAGGCCCATCGTCACGCATTCGGCCGCGGAGAGCGTGCGGCCGGTGAAGATCAGTTCGGCGGCTTTCGACCAACCGATCAGGCGGGGGAGAAACCATGTCCCGCCAGACTCGGGCACGATGCCCCGCTTTGTGAAGGCGGCGGCCATCTTGGCGCCCTCGGCCATGATCCGGATGTCGCAGCCGAGCGCC
>JBDTKQ010000067.1:0-3266 GCA_039935235.1 Caulobacteraceae bacterium | reverse complement strand
GTCATGCGCCGGTGAACGCCCCCGGCCGCCGCTCATTGACCGACCGCACGCCCTCGGCGAAGTCGGCGGTCTTTCGCAGGGCGGTCTGCTCGATCAGTTCGTGATCGGTCGCCGCCCTCACCGCCGCCGCGAGGCCCGCGCGCAGGGTCGCGCGGGTGGACTCCACGGCCAGCGGCGCATTTTCGGCGAGCTCGGCGGCGAGAGCCGTCGCCGCCGCGCGCAGCCCGGCCATGGGGACGACTTCCTCGACCAATCCCCACCGGTGCGCCTCCTCCGCCTTGATCCGCCGGCCGGTGAGGCACATGAGCGTCGACCTGTGCTCGCCGATCACCCGGGGAAGGGTGTGGGTGATGCCGAACCCGGGGTGGAATCCGAGCTTGACGAAGTTGGC
Source organism: Caulobacteraceae bacterium (assembly GCA_039935235.1). Taxonomy (GTDB): domain Bacteria; phylum Pseudomonadota; class Alphaproteobacteria; order Caulobacterales; family Caulobacteraceae; genus Acaudatibacter. The sequence continues at coordinate 2,875 of JBDTKQ010000067.1, read as the reverse complement.
CGCGAATCGCGCTTCCGGCGCCGCGATGCGAAAATCGGCGACGAGGGCGAGGCCAAGGCCGGCTCCCACGGCCGCGCCCTGCACCGCCGCCACGATGGGCTTGCGGGTGGAGAACAGGCGCACCGCCTGGTCATAGAGGGGATTGATCCCCGCCATTCCCTGGCCGCCGACGCCGGTGGGCGAGGCCAGGTCGGCGCCGGCACAGAACGCCTTGCCTGCGGCCGCCAAAACGACCGCGCGCAGCTCCGGCTCGCCGTCGATCGCCTCCAGCGCGTCGGCGAGGTCGCGCATCAGCGCGACGCTGACGAAATTATGCGGCGGCCGGTCGATTTCGAGCAGGGCCACATGCCCGTCGCGGGCCACGGAAATCTCGCCGTACTGATCTTTCATTGGACCGTCGCGCTCCAAACCCATTGTCGCCCGTAACATCCTATGAGATGTCTCCGACCCATGTCAAAGAGGGTCGTTCTCGATACGGCGGTCATCGTGTCGGCCTTTCGAAGCCGCCGGGGGGCGAGTTTTGCACTTCTCCGGGCGCTGGCGCGGGGCCGTTTCATCATGCTGGCGACCCCGCCCTTGTTTCTCGAGTACGAGGACGTCTTGAAGCGGCCCGAACAGCGGCTGATTTCGGGGTTGACCCTCGGCGAGGTCGATGAGCGGCTGGAGCAATTGGCGGCGATTTTGGAGCCCGTGGAGATGCATATGAGGTGGCGTCCCCAGCTGCGCGATCCCGGAGACGAAATGGTGCTCGAGGCGGCGATCAACGGGCGGGCCGACGCCCTGGTCACCTACAATGTTCGCGACTTCGTGGGCGCGGCGCCGCGATTCGGCGTGCGTTTGGCCCGGCCTCTGGATCTTCTGCTGGAGACAACATCATGAGCAAGGGGGCATATCCGTTGAAACTTCCTCACTCCATAAAGGCGGCGGCGGCGCGCCTCGCCATGGAGGATGGCGTGAGCCTGAACCAGTGGATCGCCTCGGCGGTCGCGCAAAAAGTCGGAGTCATGGAGACCGCCGCCGAATTCTTCAAGCGGCGCGCCACCGGGCGTACGGGCGAAGGTCTCGGTCGCTTGCTGGACAAAACGCCCGATCGGCCCGCGGACGCGGGTGACGCGCTTCCCGAAGGCTGGGACCGCGAGACCTCGGGCAACGGATAGTCGTCCGCCGGCTCACCGTTTCGCGCCCAGCAGATTGCGGGCGACGACCCACTGATGGACCTCCGTGGGGCCGTCGTAGATGCGCATGGTGCGCAGCTTGGCGGCCATCAGTTGCAGGGGCATTTCCTTGGTCATGCCCATGGCCCCGAAGGTTTGCATGGCGCGGTCGACCACGTCCCACGCCATCTCGGTGGCGAAAGCCTTGATCATCGAGATTTCCAGGCGGGTGTCGCGGCCCTGATCGAGTTTCCACGCACAGTCGTAGGTCATCAGGCGGGCGGCGTGGATGCGCGTGGCGGCGTCGGCCACCCAGCCCTGAACCACTCCCCGCTGCGACAGGGGCTGGCCGAACGTCACCCGCTGCGGGGCGTAGTCGCAAATCATGTCCAGGGCCCGGGTGGCCATGCCGATCGACCAGGCCGCCATCTCCAGCCGCCGGGTTCCAAGGCGCATCTGCATGGGGGCGAAGCCCTGGCCCTCGGTCCCCAGCAGTTTCCAGCCCTCGACCCGGCATTCCTCCAGCGCCACCTCCCAGGTCACGGCGCCGCCGATCATCGGGATGCGCCGCAGGACGTTGAAGCCCGGCGTTCCCTGGTCGACGAGGAAGGCGGAGATGCCCCCTCGGGCGCCCTTCTCCTTGTCGGTGACCGCCATGAGAATGGTGAAGTCGGCGTCCGCCGCCCGACTGATCCAGATCTTGCGGCCGTCGATCACCCAGTCGTCGCCGTCCCGGACCGCGCGGGTCTTCATGCCGGCGGGATCGGCGCCGGCGCCCGGTTCGGAGATGCCGATGGCCGAGATCGTCTCGCCGCGCACATAGGGCGCCAGATACGCCTCGCGCTGCCGCTGGGTCACGGTGGCCATGAGCATGCGCAGGTTCGGCGAGTCCGGCGGCAGGGTGTAGGGCGTCACGCTGCGCGCGAGGTGTTCGTTGACCGCCACCAGGGCCACCTGCGGCAGATCGGCGCCGCCGACATCCTCCGGCGCGTCCAGGCCCCACAGCCCGAGCTTTTTCGATACCGCGTCGATCCGCCGCCGCTCCGCCTCGCCGATGCCGAGGCCGCCGCCCTCCGCCTCGCGGGCGAGGACCTGGGCTTCCAGCGGCATCAGCTCGTCGTCGACGAACCGCCCCGCGAGGTCGGCTAGCATGCGGTGCTCTTCGGAAAGTTCGAAATCCATGGCCGCGCTTTTCGCCGCGGCGCTTGAGCGCGCCGCCGCTTTCACGTTAGGCCGTGGCGAGCGGCGCCCGCAAGAACGCCGCGTCGGGAGATCCGCCCTTGACTCCAGCCAAGCCCCTCGCCGCCTCGGCCACCGGTCCGCTGGCGGGCGTGCGGATCGTCGACATGACCAGCGTGGTGTTCGGCGCCTACGCCACCCAGATGCTGGGCGACCTTGGGGCCGATGTGATCAAGGTCGAGTTTCCCGGCGGCCGGCGCGGCGGCGGGGGCGACATCATGCGCTGGGCGGGCCACGGCCAGCCGGACGGACCGGAGGATCTGGGGCCCATCTTCATGACTCTCAACCGCAACAAGCGCTCCATGCTGCTCGATCTGCGAGAGCCGAAAGACGCCGTGGTGTTGAAGGCCCTTCTGGCCACCGCCGATGTTCTGGCCGTCTCGGTGCGCTATGAGGGCCTGCGGCGCCTCGGCCTCGACTACGAGGCGGTCAGGGCGATCCGTCCCGACATCGTCTACGCCCACGGCGCGGGTTACGGCTCG
>JBDTKQ010000066.1:0-5316 GCA_039935235.1 Caulobacteraceae bacterium | reverse complement strand
AACGGCGAATACGTCGCCCGCCGCGCCTCGCCCAACGTCGGCAGCATGATCGCCTGAACGGCGTCGAACCGGTCGAGGACCCGGAGCAGAACCTCGTCGAACCGCCCGGAGCGATAGCAGTCGGTGGCCGAGACGAAGTCGTAGTCGAAGCCGAATCCGTCGAGGAAGGCGCGCAGCCGGACGTTGTTGTGCGCTCCGAAACTCTCGTATTCGCCGAAGGGATCGCGCACGCTGGTGACCGGCTTGTCGCGGTCTTCCTCCAGCATGGCGCGATTGGGCACATTGTCCGGGATCTTGCGCAGCCCGTCCATGTCGTCGCTCACCACCAGCAGACGGGTGGGGATGGCGTCGCCGGTCAACGCCCGGAAGGCGGCCCGCACCATGGTCGGGCGCGCCACCTCGCCGAAGGTGCCGAGGTGCGGAAGGCCGGAGGCGCCGTAACCGCACTGGAAGATCACCGGCCGGCCGAGTGCGGGAAGGGTGGCGACCGCCTCGGCGATCTTGCCCCCGGCGGCGAGAGCGGCGGCCAGATCCCGCTCGCCGTCGTCCTCCAGCCGCGTTCGCATCACCCGCGAAAGAAGGCCGCGGGCCTGCTCGAAGGGCCATGCGCGCGCCTCGCGGGCGAGTGAGGAGAGGCCGGTCAACATCGGCGAGCGGTTAGGGCCTGAGGGTCGGTGGGTCAACGCCGGCGGCAATTCACGGCAGGCTGAGCATGAAATGGCCCCGCAACGCCGCCACCGGGATCGACCGTGCCTCTTGCCACGCCTCGACGTGGACGTTGGCGATGCGGCGACCGACCTTGCGCACGTCGGCCCGCGCGAAGGTGGCGACGGCGCGCCCGGGACGCAGATATTCGATGGTGATGTCGATGGTCCGCGGCTGGCGGCGCAGCGGCTCGCGGATCGAAAGCTGGAGCAGGGCGGTCAATTCCATGAAGGCCCCGAGAATTCCGCCGTGGAGGGCCGGGATCATGGTGTTGCCCACCAGACGCGGCGAGAACGGCAGGAGCGCTGTCATCTCGTCGCCGGCCAGCGTCGCGCCCATGCCGAGATAGCCGGCGTATGGAATGGCCGCGAGAATGGCGGAAAGGCGGTCGTCCGGCGCCCCGCTCATGCCACGGCCGTGGCCGGCGCGGGATTGATCACGAAGGCGGCCTGGGCGGTGGCGATGGGATCGTCCGGATCGCTCTCGTAGGCGGCGGCGCGGACAAAGGCGATCGTCGCGGTTTGTTTGTAGCAATGCGCGCGGCCGAGGACGTCGCGCCCCGGCTCGGCGGGCCGCATATAGTCGATGCGCAAATCGAGGGTGGCGCAGCCGCCGAAATGGCCGGAAGCCACCGCCATGCCGCTGACGTGATCGAGCAGGGTGGTGATCACCCCGCCGGCCAGCACGCCGGTTGCCGGATCACCCACCAGATCGGCGCGCCAGGCGACCTTCATCACCGCTATCCCCGGTTCCACCGACACCGTTCGCAGACCCAGCGCCGCCGCCTGCGGGGTCTCGCTGGCCATGCGGTGGGCCAGTCCGGCGAGGTCGGAAGGGGAGGGGGCGTTCATCGCTCCCTTATACGGCCGCCGGGGCGGGCGCCTATATGGCGAGGGATGATCCGGCCCGATGCGCTCCTTTGTCCCAAACCGGCGGGCCTGTGGTGCCCGCCGGGCGATTTCCACATCGATCCGGTGCGGCCGGTGGAGCGGGCGGTGATCACCCACGGTCACGCCGACCACGCCCGGGCCGGCCACGGCCTGGTCGTCGCCACCCGCGAAACCTGCGCGATCATGGCGACGCGATATGGCGATGGCTTTGCCGGTCGGGTTCACGAACTGGCCTATGGCGAGGCGGTGACGCGGGACGGCGTTGAGGTGACCCTCGTTCCCGCCGGTCACGTCTTGGGCTCCGCCCAGGTCGTGGTCCGCTGGAAGGGGCTGACGATGGTCGTCTCCGGCGACTACAAGCGGCGCCGCGATCCGACGTGCGCGCCGTTCGAGCCGGTTTTGTGCGACGTCTTCATCACCGAGGCGACCTTCGGCCTGCCTGTGTTCCTCCATCCGCTGGACACCGGCGAGATCGAAAAATTGCTCGCTTCGGTGGTTCAGTTTCCCGAACGGCCCCACCTCGTCGGGGTCTATGCCCTCGGCAAGGCGCAGCGCACGATCGCCCTCTTGCGCCAGGCGGGGTGGGAGCGGCCGATCCCGGTCCACGGCGCCCTCGAGCGGCTCAACGACCTCTACGCGGCGTTCGGCGTCGACCTCGGCCCGCTCGAGCCGGCGACCACGGGGGTCGAGCGGGACTTCGCCGGGGCCATCGTCCTGGCCCCGCCCTCGGCTTTGGCCACGCCGTGGACGCGGCGCTTTGCCGACCCGGTGGAGGCCTTCGCGTCCGGGTGGATGCGAATCCGCGCCCGCGCCCGCCAGCGCGGCGTGGAGCTTCCGCTGATCATATCGGATCATGCGGACTGGGACGAACTGACCGGAACGATATCGGAGCTGCACCCCGGCGAGGTGTGGATCACGCACGGCCGCGAGGAAGCCCTCGCCCGCTGGTGCGCCCTTCAAGGCATCCCCGCGCGCGCCCTCGCGCTCGTCGGTTACGAGGACGAGGAGGAGTGACTTCCGGAGCCCCGGGCGTCAGGCGCGCTCTCGCGCTTCCGCGCGGTCGCCAGGAGCGGGCCGGACGCTCGCGTTTCAGAGCTCACACAGGCCGGTGTTTCATCGGGCGCAGGAAGATGCGGCCGATGCGGGGATCGGCGGTCTGGACCTTGTCGCTGAGCGCTTGGGCGCAGGCCTGGATCTCCTCGCCGCTGAGTCCGTCGCGGAACTCGAGGGTCACCCCGATCAGGATCGATTCCGGTCCCAACTGGAGGCTGAGAAGTTCGTCGACCGCCTCCACGGCCGGATCGTCGTCGATGATCTTTTTGACCGCCGCGACCACCCTGGGCGCGGCCGCCTCGCCGGCGATCAGGCTGCGCACCTCGTTGGCGAGAAAAAGGGCCACCACGGCCAGGAGCAGGCCGATGGCGATCGAGGCGGCGCCGTCGGCCCACCGCCAGTGGAGCGTCGCGCTGCAGAAGACTCCGAGGCCGGCAAGGGTCAGCCCGATCAGGGCCGCCCCGTCCTCGAGCAAGGTGGCGATCAGGCTGGGATCCTTGCTCAGGCGCAGGAACCGGAACAGGCGGATGCGGCGGCCATGGACGGTGCGGCGGAACGCCCTGTAGCTCACCGCGAAGGAGGCGCCCTCGAACAGCGCCGAGGCGCCCAGCACCAGATAGTTGATCCACGGGCGGGAAAGGTCCTCCGGCGAGAAGACCCGGCGGACGCCCTCATAGACCGCCGCCGCGCCGCCGAGCGTGAAGATCAAAAGGGCCACGGCGAAGGACCAGAAATAGGCCTCGAGGCCATAGCCGAAGGGATGGTGCTCGTCCGCCGGCCTGGCCGCCCGGCGAATGCCGACGAGGAGGAAAATCTGGTCGAGGGTGTCGACCAGCGAATGCACACCCTCGGTGAGCATGGCGCTCGACCGGGTGAAGGCGAAGGCGGTCAGCTTCATCGCCGCGATGGTCACATTGCCGGCGAGCGCGACGTAGACGACACGATTGGATCCGTCGGCCACGCGCTTCACCCCTCGGCCATGCCCCCCCGGTCCAACCTTAGGCGAACACGCGCGGCGCGGCGATGTTCACGCCGGACCAGGGACGGCGCCTATATCATCGGCCATGCGCGCCTTCGCCCGCCTTCTCGACCGGCTTTCCCTCACCGCCTCGCGCAACGCCAAGCTGGTGCTGGTCCGCGACTATCTGCGCGAGACGTCGGACCCCGACCGGGGTTGGGCCCTCGCCGCCCTGACCGGGGCCTTGAGCTTCGCCGCCGCCAAGCCGTCCGCCATCCGCAAGGCGGTGGAGGCGCGGATGGACCCCACGCTCTTCGCCTGGTCCTACGACTACGTCGGCGATCTGGCCGAGACCGTCGCCCTCGTGTGGCCGACGCGCCCCGGGGCCAACCGCGAGCCGGCGCTGTCGGAGGTGGTCGACGCCCTCGCCGGCGCCACCCGCGCGGAGGCCGGCGGCCTGATCGAGGGCTGGCTCGACGCCCTCGATCCGGACGGGCGGTGGGCGCTTCTCAAGTTGGTCACCGGCGGCTTGCGGGTGGGCCTGTCAGCGCGGCTGGCGAAACAGGCGGCGGCCGACGTCGGCGGCGTTCCGGTGGCCGAGGTCGAGGAGTTGTGGCACGCCCTCCATGCGCCCTATGAGGATCTCTTCGCCTGGCTCGAGGGGCGAAGCGAGCGGCCGAGCGCCGCGGCCCCCGCGCGCTTCCGCCCGGCCATGCTCGCCCAGGCGATCGACGAGGCGGTCGATTTCGCCAGGCTCGATCCGGCCGACTACGCCGCCGAATGGAAATGGGACGGCATCCGCGTTCAGGCGGCAAGCGAGGGGGCCGCGCGGCGCCTCTACAGCCGCACCGGCGACGAGATCTCCGGCGCCTTTCCCGACGTGATGGCCACCCTCGATTTCGAGGGCGTGATCGATGGCGAACTTCTGGTCTTGCGAAACGGCGAGGTCGGCCCGTTCGGCGATCTGCAGCAGCGCCTCAACCGCAAGTCGGCCGCCGCGAAACTCATCGCCGCCTTTCCCGTCGGCATTCGCGCCTACGATCTTCTGCTCGAAGGCGAGACCGATATCCGCACCCTGCCGTTCCGCGAACGCCGCGCGCGCCTCGAACGGTTCGTCGCGGCGATCGGCTCGCCGGCGATCGATCTGTCCCCGCTCCAGCCGTTCGAAACCTGGAACGACCTCGCTCGCCTGCGCGCCGCCCCGCCGCCGGGCGACCCCGCCCGGGCCGAGGGCCTGATGCTCAAGCGCTGGGAGTCCATCTACCAGGCGGGCCGGCCGAAGGGTCCGTGGTTCAAGTGGAAACGCGACCCGCACCTGATCGACGCGGTCCTGATGTACGCCCAGCGCGGCCACGGCAAACGCTCGAGCTTCTATTCCGACTACACCTTCGGCGTATGGCGCCAGGACGAGGCCGGAAGGCGCGCCCTCACCCCCGTGGGCAAAGCCTATTTCGGATTCACCGACGAGGAATTGAAACGCCTCGACGCCTTCGTCCGCGCCAACACCGTCGAGCGCTTCGGGCCGGTGCGGTCGGTGCGCGCCGACCGCGATTTCGGCCTGGTGCTCGAGGTCGCCTTCGAGGGCCTGCAACGCTCCACCCGCCACAAGAGCGGCGTGGCCATGCGCTTTCCCCGCATCCACCGCATCCGCTGGGACAAACCCGCGCGCGACGCCGACGAACTGGAGACGCTGGAGCGGATGCTGGGGTA
>JBDTKQ010000065.1:0-17638 GCA_039935235.1 Caulobacteraceae bacterium | reverse complement strand
TGCGCCGACGATCGCGATCGCCGCCGCGGAGACTCCGGTGGAATGGTTGACGATCGATCCGTCGAACCCCCGCGCGGTCGACCCGCGCGAGGCGCTCGGCGCCGGGATCGACGGCATGGAAAAGGGCGAGGTCGCCCGACTGTTCACCCGCCATAACATTCGCCGCATGCTCGCCGCCGGCCTCGGTCCGGTGAGCTACCGTTTGCGCACCGAACTGGGCATCGAGGCCTGGCACTGGAGCGAAGAGGGGTCGTGGAGCGATCCGGGACGTCGGCAAGGCTACTGGACGTCGACCAGCCGTCCCCGGCGCCCGGTGCTCACCGGCTGGGGCTATGCCCTTCCCCGACGCGGCGACACGATCGACCAGGCCGCGAACCACGGCTTCTCGCGCCTCGACGACGGCGACCGGGCGACGTTCTGGAAATCCAACCCCTGGCTCGACCCGGCGTTCACCCACGAGCGGGCGCGGCCACAATGGGTGGTGGTGGATCTCGGGGCTCCGAGCGCCATCGACACCGCTCGAATTGTCTGGGCGACGCCGTTCGCTACCCGCTACCGGGTCCAATACTGGATCGGGGCCGACGAATACGACGATCAGGGCTGCTGGACCACGTTCGCCGGCGGGACGGTGAACGCCGGCGCGGGCGGCGAGGCCCGCCTCGCCCTCGCCACCAGGCCGGTCACGGCGCGATACCTTCGCATCCTGCTGATCGAGAGCTCGCGAACGGCGCCGCCCGGGGCGAGCGACCGACGCGACCGCATGGGCTTCGCCATCGCCGAGGTGGCCTTTGGAGCGACCGGGGCGGGGGGGGTCTTCGTCGACGCCGTCCGACACGCCGCCGACCGCGATCGCCAGTCGGCGATCACCGTTTCCTCCACCGACCCATGGCACCGCGCCGCCGACCGCGACCCCGATCTCGAGCAGCCCGGTTTCGACCGCCTGTTCGCCAGCGGCCTCACCCGGGGTTTGCCGGTGATGATCCCCGTGGGGGCCCTCTACGACACCCCCGAAAACGCCGCCGCCGAAATCCGTTTCCTCGCCCGCCGGGGCTACCCCGTGCGCCAGGTGGAGATCGGGGAGGAACCGGACGGACAGAATGTCTCGCCCGAGGACTACGGCGCCCTCTACCGCCTGTTCGCCAGGGCCGTGCGCGCGGCGAATCCGCGGATCACGGTCGGCGGCCCCAGCTTGCAGTCGGCGGTGTCGGACACCTGGCTCGACGACAATCCCGACCATTCGTGGACGCGGCGCTTCGTCGGCGACCTCAAGGCGCACGGCGCGGCGGACGATCTGGGGTTCTTCACCTTCGAGCACTATCCGTTCGACGACCTGTGCCAACCAGCGGCGGATTTGCTGCGGCGCGAGACGGCGGCGATGGGGGACGATCTCGCTCGACTGAAGGCTGACACCGTGCCGACCGGAATCCCGTGGATTATCAGCGAATATGGCTTCTCGGCCTTCGGCGGCCGGCTTGAGGTGGAGGTCCCCGGGGGATTGGTCGACGCCGACATCGCCGCCCGGTTTCTCAGCCTCGGCGGCCACGCCGCCTACCTTTTCGGCTACGGCCCGAACCGACCGTTCGCCGGCGGTCGGCCGTGCGCCGGCTCGGGCAACCTCATGCTCCTCGAGGCCGACCAGGCGTGGCGCGCCCGCTGGCCGATGCCCGCCTTCTTCAGCATGCGGATGCTCGCCCGCGACTGGCTCGTCCGGGGCGACGCGAACCGGATCTCGGGCCCGGTAGCGACGGCCGGGGGCCTCGTGACCGCCTACCCCGCGCGCCGCCCCGACGGTCGGTGGTCGGTTCTGCTGATCAACCGCGACGCGAAGGCCGCGCACCGCGTGCGGATGGTCGTCAGGTCCGCGGCGTCGCTCCCCCCGGTGACATTGAACGGGCCTTTCGCGGTAACCCAGTATGGCGCCGGCCGTTACGCTTGGCGCCCCGGCGGAGAAACCGGGCGACCAGTGCTGGACCTGCCGCCTCGTCGCTTCCGCCTCGCCGGCGCCGGCGAGGCGATCGCCTTGCCACCCTTCTCCCTCACGATCGTGACCCAGGATCGGGTGGCCGGACTCACACCAGCCCCCCTCCCCCGGTGACCTGCGAATAGCGGTGAACGCGCACCGACAGGACCAGGGCGAAGCCGACCATCATGGTGATCATCACCGTGCCGCCGTAGGAGAGCAGCGGCATGGGGACCCCGACCACGGGCGCAAGGCCCATGACCATGGCCCCGTTGATCAGCACGCACAGGGCGAAGGTGACGATCACCCCGGCGGCGGCGAGGCGTCCGAAGTGGCTGTGGGCGAGGGAGGCGATGCGCAAGCCCATGAAGATCACCGCCGCGTAGAGCACGAGCACCGAGATGCAGCCGACGAATCCGAACTCCTCGGCCAGCGAGGCGAAAATGAAATCGGTGGATTTTTCCGGCAGGAAGTTGAGCTGACTTTGGGTGCCGAGGCCCAATCCCTTGCCGAGGAGACCGCCCGAGCCAAGGGCGATCTTCGACTGGATGATGTGATAGCCGGCGCCGGACCGGTCCGCCTCCGGATGGAGGAAGGTGAGCAGGCGGGCGCGCTGATAGGCCTTGAGCCCGAACATGAACACCGGCGGGAGCACGGCCGCCGCGCCCACCAGACCGACGGCGACGAGGCGCAGGCTGAGGCCCGCGAGGATCATCATGCCCCCGCCGGTGAGGGCGATGAGCACGGCGGTGCCGAGGTCGGGCTGGCGCGCCACCAGGGCGGCGGGGATCGCGATCAGGGCCGCGGGGATCACCAGCCACCAGGAGAATCGCGCCTTGGCCGCCGGCAGGCCGTGGTAAAATCGGGCAAGCGCCAGGACGAGGCCGATCTTGATGATCTCCGAGGGTTGGAGGCGCACCGGGCCGATGTCCAGCCACCGCTGCGCCCCGAGGCTCGCATGTCCGACCGCCGCCACCGCCAGGAGCAGCACCAGACCCGCGCCGTAGGTGGGGTAGGCCACGGCGAACCAGATCCGCAGATCGACGAGCGCCAGGACGATCATCAACACGAAGCACACGCCGAAGAGGGCCAGATGCCGTCCCGCCCACGGAGACAGCGAGCTTCCGGCGATCGAATAGAGCATCAGCCCGGCGACCGCCGCGATGCCCGCCAGAACGAGGCAGAAGGTCCAGTCGATCTGGCCGAGCTTGACGATCGGCCGGTCGCGCTCTCCGGCGCGGGTGAGGGCGCTGGCGGTCATCCGGAGGCGCCCGGCGGGGCGGTCGTGGCCGGATCCGCCGGAGCGGCCAGGATCCGGGCGCGCACCTGCGGATCCTTCAGCAGGGCGACACGCATGATCTCCCGCGCGCGCGGGGCCGCCGCCGTCGCCCCGAACCCGCCGTGCTCCACCAGGACGCTCATGGCGTAGCGGGGATCGTCATAAGGGGCGAAGGCGATGAACCATGCGTGATCGCGCAGGGCCCATTCCCCCTTGGCCCCGTGCGCTCCGTGGCCGCCGCCATAGCCGCGCGACTGGGCGGTGCCGGTCTTGCCGGCCATCATGATGGGGCCGAGGCCCAGGCGCCCCATCCCCGCCGCCGTGCCGCTGGTGACCACCGAGGCCATGGCCTCCCGCACGAACTGGAGGTGACCCTTGTCCACCGGCAGATCAGCTGTCGCCGAACCGGCCGGATAGTCGACCTCGCCGATCGAACGGATCAGCCGCGGCCGCAGGGCCTTGGCCCCGTTGGCCAGACGCGCGGCCATCACCGCCAGCTGCAGGGCGTTGACGCTGGTGTAGCCTTGGCCGATGCCCAGGCTCGGCGTCTCGCCCGGATGCCATACCGGATCCTTGGGAAAGGCGCGGCGCTTGTAGGCGGTGTCGGGGATGAGCCCGGGTTTCTGGCCGGGAATGCCGATGTCGAAGACTTCGCCAAGGCCGAAGCGGCGGGCCATGGCGGCGATCCGATCCGGACCGGTGGCCAGCGCCGTCTGATAGAAATAGATGTCGCACGAGGTCTTGATCGCGTTGTGCATGTCGAGCGTGCCGTGGGCGGCGTCGCAATGCCATACCCGCCCGCCCCACGCCCACGTCCGGTTGCAGGTGTGGGTGGTCGCGGGATCGATTCCCTTATCGAGGGCGGCGAGCGCGACCATGGTCTTGAACGTCGATCCCGGCGGATAGGTCGCGGTCAACGCCTTGTCGAACAGGGGCTTGCGATCGTAGCCGGCGAGGGCGCGGTATTCCGGCCCGGTCAGGCCCTTGACGAACAGGTTCGCATCGAAGCTCGGGGCCGAGAGCAGGCACAGGACATCGCCGCTGCGGCAATCCATCATCACCGCCGCGCCGCTTTCCTCGCCGAACACCTCGAGCGCGCGGTTTTGCACGTCGGCGTCGAGAGTCAGGCGGATCGGCGCGCCGGGGACGGCGGCGACATCGCCGGAGGGGTCCTGCCGCACCACCCGGCCCTTGACGTCGACCTCCACCTTGCGCGCGCCTGGTCGGCCCCGCAATTCCAGATCGTGGGCCTTCTCAACGCCCTGTTTGCCGATACGGAACCCGGGGTTGAGCATGATCGGCTCGGCGTTCGGACCGGTGGGCGTGATATCCCTCGCGCTGACCTTGGCGACATAGCCGACCACGTGCGCGAAGGCGCCGGCGAAGGGATAGACCCTCACCTCCCCCATGTCGGCGGTGATCCCGGGAAGCTCCGGCGCGCGGACATTGATCGCCGAGAACTCCTCCCACGTCATGTCCTCCATCACCGCTACCGGCGCCTTGCGCGGCGCGGCCTCGATGTCGTCGACCAGCCGGCGGCGGCGGGCGTCGTCCATCGGCACGAGCTTGGCCAGATCGGCGAGCACCGCCTCCACGTCGGTGTGCTCGTCCCTGGCCAGGAGCAGGCGGAAATCGGGGCGATTGGAGGCGAGGACCACCCCGTTGCGGTCGAAGATCATTCCCCGGGGCGGGGTGGTCAGAACGAACTCGAATTCGTTCTTCTCCGACAGCATCCGGTAGCGATCGGCCTGAAACAGCTGAAGATGGGCGAGGCGAGCGCCCAAAGCCACGAGTCCGCCGCCGGCGACCGCGCCGAACAGCAGGGCGCGACGGTGGAAAAGGCCCTGCCGCTCGTTCACCTCGTCGAGATAGATCGTGGGTCTGGTCATCGGAAACGCACGTCGGCCTCTTCATAGCCTTCGATCAGTCGCCCGGCGAACGGATAGAGGGCGGCGGTGACCAACCATTGCCAGAAGACGCCGACCAGGTCGGGCGCCGTTCCGGATCGGGCGGCCACGATAGCCCAGCCGACGCCGAGCGCCATTGCGCACGCCGCCGCATACCATCCCCACAGAACCGGGAAGCTCGCCCCGGCAAGGATGCGGCGGCCGAGCAAGGCCGGGGCATAGACCGCGAGCAGGCACAGCGCCCAAAAACCGATAGGCGCGCCCCACAAGGCGTCGAGGAACACGCCCATGACGAGCAGGGCGATCGGCGGCAGGGGCGAGGGCCGGATCGCGCCCCACGCAAAGGCGGCGGCGAAGGCGAAGACCGGTTCGGGCAGTTGCAAACCGAGTACCCGCACGGGGGCGGCCAGAACAATCTGTCCGGCGGCGCACGCGAGCCATGGCGCGAGCAGCCACAGGGTGACCGGAAGCGGCCGGGCGCTCGGCGCGGTCACGGCTTGGCCGTCGGGGTCGCCATCGGCGCCGGCGCGGGAGCCGCCGTGGCCGCGGAGGGGAGCACGCGCGGCTGAAGCTCCGCGAGCGGCGTGAGCTGGGCGAAGTCCCGAAAGAGGAGGATCTGCACGAAATCCACGGGCGAGGCATCGCTGTCGAGGGCCACCCGCCAGCGTCCGTCGTATCCCCGGACCGCGGCCCCTACCGGCAGGCCGCGCGGGATCACCCCGCCGTCGCCCGAGGTCAGAACCCGGTCGCCCTCGCGCACCGGATCGTGGGTGCGAAGCCAGGCGAGGCGCGGGGCGGCGCTGCCGTCGCCGGTCAGGATCGCGCGCCCGTTGGTTCGGGCGATGAGCACCGGGGTGCGGCTCTCGACGTCGGTCAGGAGCATGATCCGGCTGGCGTTCGGCGCGACGCCGGTGACCCGCCCGACCAGCCCATGTTCGCCGAGGGCGGGATTGCCTTCGGTGACCCCGCGCACGGCGCCCGCGTCAGCCAGCCGGCTGTTGTTGAACGGGCCGCGCGCATCGAGCACGGTGCGGGCGAAGACCATCGGTATCGGGGGATCGGTCCTGACCCCCATCATCGCCCGGTAGCGGGTGTTTTCCGCCGCCAGGGCGACGGCCTTGTCCCGCCAGCCGCGGGCGGTCGACAGTTCGGTTTCGAGCTCGCGGTTGCGCGCGCCCGCGTCGATGTAGGCGCCGGCCGCGCCCAGCCCCCCGGCGATCCAGCGGGCGGGAATCGCGAGCACGGCGCCCACCGGGCCGGCCACGCCGCCGACCGCCTGGCGAGCGGCGAGGTAAACTCCCGACCGCATGGTCTCGCGCCGGTCGCCGGCGAACAGGGCGACAGCGGTAACCGCCGCCACCGCCAGGGCCACGGTCGCCACCCACCTGACCGGTGGGCGCATGTCGCTCAAGGGACCGTCGCGGAGAGACACGTCGAGGCTCCAACTCTCATTCTCCCGCCGGGAGAAGGAAATCTAGAACAGGCTGGATTCGAGCAGGCCCTTCATCCACCTGGGATGCTCGAGCACCTTTCCGCAGCCGAGGGCGACGCACGACAACGGGTCGTCGGCGACGGTGACAGGCAGGCCCGTGTGATCGCGGATTTCCAGATCGAGGCCGCGGAGCAGCGCCCCGCCGCCGGTCAGCATGATCCCCTTGTCGGCGATATCGGAGGCGAGTTCCGGGGGGGTCGCCTCAAGGGCCACCTTCACCGCCTCGATGATTTGCGAAACCGGCTCGGCCACCGCGTCGGCGGCCTGTTTCTCGCTGATCCGGACCTCGCGAGGGACCCCTTGCATGAGGTCGCGGCCCTTGACGTCGATGGTCAGACCGACGCCGTCCTCCGGCGGTCTGGCGGTGCCGATCTCCTTCTTGATCCGCTCGGCGGTGGTCTCACCGATCAGAAGATTATGGTGACGGCGCATGTAACTGATGATCGCCTCGTCCATCTTGTCGCCGCCCACCCGCACGCTGCGCGAATAGACGATGCCCGAGAGCGAGAGGACCGCGACCTCGGTGGTGCCGCCGCCAATATCGACCACCATCGAACCGGTGGGCTCGTGGATGGGCAGCCCCGCGCCGATCGCCGCGGCCATCGGCTCGTACATCAGCCCCACACGCCGGGCCGAGGCGTTGAGGCAGCTATCGTTGATCGCCCGACGCTCCACCGCCGTGGCCCCCGACGGCACGCAGACGATCACCTTGGGGTTCACGAAGCCCTTGCGGTTGTGAACCTTGCGGATGAAATATTTGATCATCTCCTCGGCGACCTCGAAGTCGGCGATCACCCCGTCGCGCATGGGTCGGATCGCCTCCATGTGGCCGGGCGTGCGCCCGAGCATCATCTTGGCCTCCGCGCCCACGGCATACACGGTCTTTCGCCCGCCCGCGGTGCGAAGGGCCACCACCGACGGCTCGTTGAGCACGATCCCCCGCCCCTTCATGTAGACGAGGGTGTTGGCCGTGCCGAGGTCGATGGCGATATCGTTGGAGATGACGCCGAACAGGGACGAGAACATGCGGGGAGGCTCGGGTTGGGTCCAGGGGCAAGCGCGATTCGCCCCGAAAGCGACCGCCGCCCCCGAGGTCAAGCGCCGCGGTGTGTGCAACGCCGATGCGGTCAATTCAAGGCTTTAATCCCCGATCGGACCGCCCCCGGTGCGCGAAGGTCCCGCTCGCCCTTTTCAACCTCGCTGGCGGCCGGTCCGACGGCCCCCGCGCGGCGATCTCAGAACCCACTCGCCGTCAGCGGCTCGGGAGCGGTTTTCTCCTTTCGGGCGAAGAGGTTGTTGAGGGCGTTGACATAGGCCGCGGCGCTGGCGGTGAGGGTGTCGGTGTCGGCGGCCTGACCGGTGGCGATACGGCCATCTTCCTCCAGGCGCACGGAAACCTGGGCCTGGGCGTCGGTCCCCTCGGTCACGGCATGGACCTGAAACAGCCGCAGCACCGCGCCGTGCGGGACGATCTGATGGATGGCGTTGAACACCGCGTCCACCGGCCCGTCGCCGGTGGCCATGGCCGAGATTTCCGCGCCGTCGACAACCAGGGTGAGGTGCGCCTCTTGCGGCCCCTCGGTGCCGGCGATCACCCGCAACGCCTTGACCTGGATGCGCTCGGCTCCGCGCGAGAGGGCGTCGTCGACGAGGGCGACGATATCGTCGTCGAATACGTGTTTCTTCTTGTCGGCGAGGTCCTTGAACCGGCCGAAGGCCTCGTTGAGGGCGTTCTGGCCCAGATCGTAGCCGAGGGCGCGCAGCTTCTCCCGAAAGGCGTGGCGGCCGGAATGCTTGCCCATGACCAGGTTCGAGGCGCCTTGGCCGACGTCCTCGGGGCGCATGATCTCATAGGTTTCCGCGCTTTTCAGCATGCCGTCCTGATGGATGCCGGCCTCGTGGGCGAAGGCGTTCTTGCCGACGATCGCCTTGTTGAACTGCACCGGAAAGCCGGTGATCGCCGAGACGTAGCGGCTGGCGCGCGTGATATGCTCGGTGCGCAAGGCGGTCTCGTAGGGCAGGCGGTCGCCACGCACCTTGAGCGCCATAACCACCTCCTCGAGCGCCGCATTGCCCGCCCGCTCGCCGATGCCGTTGATCGCGACCTCCACCTGGCGCGCGCCGGCCTGGACTCCGGCCAGACTGTTGGCCACGGCCAAGCCGAGGTCGTTGTGGCAGTGGGTGGAGAAGACGACGCAATCCGCCCCCGGGACATTGTCGATCAGGTCGCGGAAGAGCTCGCCGTATTCGGAGGGGTAGGTGTAGCCGACGGTGTCGGGAATGTTGATCGTCGTCGCCCCGGCGCGGATCGCGGCCTCGACGCAGCGGCGCAGCACGTCGCGTTCGGTGCGAGTGGCGTCCTGAGCCGACCATTCGACATCGTCACAAAGATTGCGCGCGAGGGCGACCGAGCCGGCGATCTGGTCGATGACGTCGGCGGCGCTCATCCGCAGGATGTGGTCGCGATGCTGTGGACTGGTGGAGATGAAGGTGTGGATCCGCCCCCGCCGGGCCGGGCGGATAGCCTCGGCGCAGCGTTCGACGTCGGCCACCCCGGCGCGGGCAAGGCCGCAGACGATGCTCTCGGTAACGATCTGCGCCACCTTGCGCACCGCCTCGAAGTCGCCGTTGGAGGCGATCGGAAAGCCGGCCTCGATCACATCGACGCCCATCTCCTCGAGAATCTTGGCGAGCTCGAGCTTCTCGTCGATGGACATGGAGGCGCCGGGCGACTGCTCGCCGTCGCGCATGGTGGTGTCGAAAACGATGACGCGGCTGCGGTCGACGGCGTCGGCGGGGGCGTGGGTCATGTGAGCTGTCTTTTCGCGGATGAGTTGCGGGGGTTCGGGTAAAGGGTCCCCTGAACGCCCGGCCGCGACCGATCAGCCGGCCGGCGGCGACGTCCAGGGGCGACTAAGTCCCGATGGCGGTATGAGGTGGCGGCCGTCGATCATGGCCAAGCCATAGCCGAGAGCCCTCCGTCGCGCAATGAGCTTGCGCGAAATCAGCCGGAGACGCCGTCTGGCGCAATAAACTGCCTTCCAGCCGCGAGAATCCCCGGGACGCGCCGGTCACGAACCGGCTAGTCCTTTGGCAAAGCTCTGTTATGGGTTCACTCGACTCATGGACCAACCAGCCGACTTCCATATCGATGAGACCGCCGACGGCGGCGCCGCCGTCCTTACCGGCGCGTGGACGGCGGTTGAAATGGGCCTGGCCCACGAGCGGCTGGGCGCGGCGGTGGCGAACCGCGAGGCGGTCACCCTCGACCTGGGCAAGATCGACCGCTGCGACACCTCCGGCGCCTATGGCGTGCTCAAGGCGGCCGGGGACGGGGAGATGGCCCCGCGTATCGTCGCCCCGCCGCAGGTGCAGCGCCTGCTCGATCTGGTGCGCGAGGCGATCAAGGCCGAGCCGACGCCGGTCGTCCATCATCGGTCGTTCCACGAACTTTTCACCCGCATCGGCCGCGGCGTCGTCGACGTCGGCGTCAATGTTTTCGACACCATGGTGTTCAACGGTCACCTGCTGGTCGCCGTGGCCCGGGCCGTCGCCAGTCCCCGGCGAATCCGCTGGGCGCCGATCTTCGCCCTGGCCGAACGGGCGGGACTGGACGCAATCCCCATCGTCGCGACCACCACCTTCTTCATCGGCGCGGTGGTGGGGCTGTTGGGCGCCAATCTGCTCAGCCAGTTCGGAGCCCAGGTGTTCGCTGTCGAGTTGATCGGCATCGCGGTGTTGCGCGAGTTCAACATCCTGATAACCGCCCTCCTCCTCGCCGGCCGCTCGGCCTCCTCCTTCGCCGCCGAGATCGGGGCGATGAAGATGAATCAGGAGATCGACGCCATGCGGGTGCTCGGCGTCGACCCGTTCGACGCCCTGGTGTTTCCCCGATTCCTCGCCCTGCTGCTGACCATTCCCCTGCTGACCTTCATTGCTACGCTCGCCGGCCTCGCCGGCGGCTTCACCGTGGCCTGGACGGTGCTCGGCTTGGGACCCACCGCCTTTTTCCAGCGGCTTCTGGACAATGTCTCGATCACCAATTTCTGGGTCGGCATGTCCAAGGCCCCGGTCATGGCCGTGGTGATCGCGGGAATCGGCTGCCGCCAGGGCATGGCGGTCGGGGGCGACGTCGAATCCCTTGGCCGGCGGGTGACCGCGGCGGTGGTCCACGCCATCTTCGCCGCCATCCTCATCGATGCGGTGTTCGCCCTGATCTACATGAAGCTCGGCATATGAGCCCCGAGCCCGAAGACGACCTGAACATGGAGGCGCCGCCGATCGAGGTGCGCGGGCTCGTCTCCAAATTCGGCGACAACATCATCCATGAGGATCTCGACCTGACCATTCCCCGCGGCGAGGTGGTCGGGGTGGTCGGGGGGTCGGGCGCCGGCAAGTCGGTGTTGCTCAACACGATCATCGGCCTGCGCGAACCCCAAGGCGGGTCGGTCAAGGTGTTCGGCCAGGACATCCGCTACGCGCGCCGCCGCCAATGGACCGCCATCGAAAGGCGGTGGGGCGTTCTCTTCCAGCAAGGCGCCCTGTGGTCGAACCTTACGGTCAAGGAAAACGTGGCTGCCCCGATGCATGAGCACACCGAGATGAAAGTGGCTGAGATCGACGAACTCGCCGACCTCAAGATCGCGCTGGCCGGCTTGCCCGCGGGCGCCGGCGCCCTGAAACCCTCGGAACTGTCCGGTGGGATGATCAAGCGCGCCAGCCTCGCCCGCGCCTTGGCCCTCGATCCGGAGCTCCTCTTCCTCGACGAGCCGACCTCCGGCCTCGACCCGATCAGCGCCGCGGCGTTCGACGAACTGATTCAGGATCTATCCGACAGCCTCAACCTGACGGTGTTCATGATCACCCACGATCTCGACAGTCTCTATACGATCACCGATCAGGTGGCGGTGATCGCCGACAAGAAGGTGGTCGCAATGGCCCCGGTGCGCGAATTGGAAAAATCCGACCAGCCGTGGATCAAGAGCTATTTCCAGGGACCGAGGGGCCGGGCGTCCGCGATTGCCCATGACGCTCTTGCCGCGGGAGCGAAGTGATGGAACGCAACGCCAACTATTTCCTCGTCGGTCTGATTTCGGTGATCATCTCGATCGGCCTGATCGTCTTCGTGGTGTGGCTCGCCGGCTCGAAGTTCAGCGAGAACTACGACCGCTATGACATTGTTTTCCAAGGGCCCGTGCGCGGACTGGCGCAAGGCGGAGAGGTTCATTTCAACGGCATCAAGGTTGGCGAGGTGAGCAAGATCTCGCTGGACAAGCGCGATCCGCGGCTGGTGATCGCCAGGGTGCGGATCACCTCCGACATTCCCGTGCGCCAGGACAGCTACGCGACCCTCGAACCCCAGGGAATCACCGGCGTCAACTATGTCCAGATCACCGCCGGCACCCAATCCAAACCGCTCCTGAAGGACACCGTGCCCGAAGGCGTCGTCCCCAGGATGAAGAGCCAGCGCGACGCCCTCTCCGACCTCCTCGCCGGCGGCGGCTTCATCGTCCAGCGAAGCGGCGAGGTCCTCGACCGACTCAACCGTGTCCTCTCCGACGAGAACATCAAGACCCTCGGCGCGACACTGAGCGACGTGCAGGCGGTGACCGCCGAGCTTCGCGAGCGAAAATCGATCGTCGCCGACGCGCAGAAGACCATGCAAAGCGCCGATCAGGCCGTGGAGCAGATCCGCGATCTGGCCAAAAACAGCAACACCCTGGTCCAGGGCGACGGGAAGAAGACAATGGCCAAACTCGCCGCCTCCGCCGACGAGCTTCAGGCCACGCTCAGGGACGTCCGGGGTCTCGTCGGCAAGCTCGACGGGCCGACCACGCGGTTCGCCACCGACGGGCTGCCGCAGCTCACCGAGACGATCGGCAGCCTTCAACGGGCCACCGACCGTCTCGACAAGGTGCTCGAGGATGTCCAGACCAACCCCCGCGGCCTGGTCGGCAAGGCTCCCGCCAAACAGATCGAGGTGAGACCATGATCGCCCCCCCTCCCCTCGCCCGTTTTCTGGTTGTCGCGGTCGCGGCCATGGCCCTTGGCGGGTGTATCACGCTCTTGCCGAAGCAAAAGCCGGCGCAACTCTATCGCTTTGGCCTCGAGGCGACCGCGCCCACCACCGCGACGCCCGCTCAAACCCGGTTCGCCGTTCGGGCGGCGGAGGTGAGCTTCGATCACGCGGCGTCCGGCGATTCGATCCTGACCGTCACTGGGGACAAGACCGCCTATATCGCCGGCGCCCGGTGGATCACGCCGGCCTCGACCCTGTACCGGGCCGCTCTGGCCCGGGCGTTCGACTATTACGGCGGCCCCGCCCGCCTTCTCGCGCGTGGCGAGACCGCGCGGGCGGACTACACCCTCAAGCTGGACATGCGCAATTTCGAGGCGCGCTACGATCGCGGCGCCGGCGCCGGCCCGACGGTGGTGGTCGTGGTCTATGCCGCGCTCGACGGCGCCGGCCCTCCGGCGGTCGAACGTCAGCGCCTTTTCGAGGCCAGGGTCCCCACCGGCGAAAACAGCGTGGGGGCGATCACCGGCGCCTTCGACCGGGCGGTGAACACGGTCAATCGCGACATCGTCGCGTGGGTCGGCGCGAAGGGCTCAGGCTGACGCCGCCGCGGCGGCTTCGCCGAAGCCGCGGATCAGGGCCGCCAGCCCGGATTCATGGACCGCGGCGGCGGCGTCGCGCCAGGCGAACCACCGGGCGGTGCGCTGGCGCTTTTCCGGCCAGTCTTCCAGTTGATCGAGCACTCTGAGGGCGAAGACCCGCACCGTGCACGGCTGCCCTTCGCCGGACTTGAGGAACTTCACATAGCCGTAGGCGCCCAAGGGCTCGGGGGCGATCTCGCCGACGACGCCGGCCTCCTCGAACGCCTCGCGCGCGGCGGCTTCCGACCCCGACTTGCCCTTCATCGACCAGCCCTTGGGGATCACCCAGCGCCCGGTCTCCCGGGAGGTCACCAGCAGGATTTCGGGCTGGGCGCCGCCGCGATGCGGGAGGGCCGCGTACTGGACGCGCGGCGCGGCCACCGGCGCGAGGGGGTCAGTCAAGGCCGTTGATCCGCCGGGCCGCGGTGAGGGTGTTGAGCAGCAGGCAGGCCACGGTCATCGGGCCGACCCCGCCGGGCACCGGCGTGATCGCGCCCGCCACCGCCAGAGCCTCCCTGAAGTCGACGTCGCCGACGAGGCGGGTTCTTCCCTGCGCCGCCCTGACCGGGTCGCGGAACGGAACGCGGTTTACGCCAACGTCGATCACCGTCGCCCCGGGCTTGATCCACGCCCCGCGCACCAGGGCGGGTATGCCCGCCGCGGCCACCAGAATGTCGGCGCGCCGGCACACCGCCGCCAGATCGCGGGTCCGCGAGTGAGCGAGGGTGACCGTACAGTCCGCGGCGAGCAGGAGCTGCGCCACGGGGCGTCCGACGAGGATCGAGCGGCCGATCACCAGAGCCTCCTGGCCCGTCAGATCGCCGAGGGTCTCGCGCAGCAGGATCAGGCATCCCAGAGGGGTGCATGGCGTGAGCCCCGCGCGCCCGCTCGCCAGCCGGCCGGCGTTGATTTCGGTCAGGCCGTCGACGTCCTTGGCCGGGTCGATGGCGGCGATCACCCGACCGCTGTCCATCCCCGCCGGCAACGGAAGCTGGACGAGGATACCATGGATCGCCGGGTCGGCGTTGAGCCTCCGGACAAGATCGATCACCTCCGCCTGGGCGACCGCGCCGTCGAGACGGTGCGTCCGCGAATACATCCCCACGGCCAGGCTTTGCTCGCCCTTCGAGCGCACATAGACCTGACTTGCCGGGTCGTCGCCAACCAGAACCACGGCCAGGCCCGGCGTGATCCCGTAGGCCGTCGCCAGAGCGGTCACCTCGGCGGAGACACGGGCGCGCAGGGCCTCGGCCGTGGCCCTGCCGTCGATAATGCGGGCCTCGGCCATGGCGTCTCCGGGGGAACAGGAGGGTCCCCGCCTAACGCCTGGCGCCCGCCGAGGCAATCGCCGGTCAGTCGGTTCCGTAGAGGGAGTCGAAGGGATCGGCGCGACCGGCCTCGACGTCGGCGACCTTCACCGCTGGCCAGCCGACCTCGGCCGCCGCGCTCGCCCGCCACGCATCGACGGTCAGGTCGCGAAGCTCCGCCGCGCCGCTGGCGAGCCGGGCGGTGATGAACGCCCGCCCGCGCGGGTCCCCGGCGCGGAATCCACCGGCCTTGTAGAGGCGATAGAGGGGCCGGACATAGCCGTTGGTCGTCGCCAGATAGGCCGCGGTGCGACGCCCGATGTCGAGACCATGGTCCTCGAACGCGGGCATCGCGGCCCGCACCGCCGCGGCGTCGATGTTGTCGCGAACGAAAATGCCTTCGATCGGCGCGTGGATGCGGGCCGCCGTATAGCCCTGTGGATTGGGATCATTTCCCCATCCGTTGAAATGCACGGTGACGTGCAGCGGCTGGCTGCCGTCTCCGACGTAGTGACCCAGAACACCCAGATCGCGAAGAATGAGCGCCTCGCGGCGGACGCGGTCGTCCCGAAACCAGGTCCGATGGGCTGCGTCGGCGACCTTTTCGGCCGCCGCCCGGTCCACGCGCCAATAGGCGAAATCGCGGCTCAGTTGCTGCCAGCCCTCGACGATCGAATAGGGCAGATAGCCGGCGTTCCATCCGTCGGAGCCGACCGCGCGCATGGCCGTATCGAACCCCTCGCGCGTCAACGGCAGCGCGCTCAGGGCCGGCCCGCCGAGAATCTTGCCCTGATCGTCGACGTCGAGGAAATGCCCGGGATCGAGGTCGCCGTCATGCGCCCGCCCGGCCCCCTTCCAGCGGTCAGGCTCGCGGGCCAACTCGCCCACCGCGGCGACCGCCGCCTCCGACCGCAGAAACGCGGGCACTTCCGGCGGCAGAGCCAGAACCGCCGCCCGGCCGATGATCCGGTGTCCCGTCGCCCCCCACGAGAGCGCGTCACCCGCCCATGTCGTCGCCGCGGCCAGGACGACCAATATGAAGCCCCGATACACCGTCACGCCGGTCAAACGCCGATACCTCCGTCCAGACTCTCCAGGCCCTCGCCGGGTCCGCCGTCTCGCACCGTCCCGCCGTCGGATCAAGCCGGGCGGCTCAAAACCCGCGCGAGGCGATCGTAGATTACGATAGCAGACGAATGCTGAATTTGGCGGCCGAAAGACAATTTCTTTACTGGCGAACGCTGCTTTTCGGCGTGTTCCATGTAGATACCTGAGTATATCGCGCAGGCCCCCTCTTTCCCACTGACAGACATGTCACGGCCCTGCGCATGCGACATTTTATACAAGAGTCAACCCTATCTTTGGCCTTGCACCGGCCGCGGACTCTCTCTAGGTCTCGCCGCGCTGGTCATCAACGGCATTGGGGGAACCCTTTGAAACGGATCGTTTCCTGCCTCGCCGCCCTCGCGGCGATGGCCCCCGCCGCCGCCGCCCACGCCGAATCCGCCGACCCGATCGGCGATCTTCTGGGCAAGGTGGCCCAGACGGTTCAACCGATCCTCGCCACCTTCGGCCTGAAAGCGACGCTCTATCATTCCGGCCGGGGCATGAGCACGCGCGATTCGCTCGGCTGCAAGGTCGTGGCCATGCGGACCGCGGCGGTCGACGGGGTTAGCGTGCCACGCCACAGCCTTCTCTTCATCAAGGAAACCGTCGGCCTTCTCATGCCCGACGGCCGCCGGCACGATGGCTACTGGTACGCCTCCGACACCGGCGGCGGCATCCATCAGGGCCGCATCGACCTCTTCACCGGCCAGGGGGCACGGTCCATGGCCGCCTTGATGAAGCTCAACCTCAGCACCCTGACCGTGGCCAGGGTCGGCGCGTTCTCCGGCTGCCCGGTTTCCTGATCGTCTAACGCACCATGGCCGCGACGTTGCCGCCGTCCACGGTGAAGACGCCGCCGGTTGTGCGCCGCATGCGGGCCGCGAAGACGAAGGCTTGCGCGACGTCGTCGCCCGTCACCTCCTCGCCCAGCAGGTTTCCCGCCATGTAGGCGACCGCGTCCACGCCACGGGCGGCCGACCGCTCGGCGATCATCGCCTCGCTCAGCAGGCCCGAGCGGATGCGATCGGGATTGATCGCGTTGACCCGTATCCCTTCGCCCCCGTGCTCCAGCGCATATTGCCGCATGAGGGCCATCAGGGCCGCCTTGGCCACGCCGTAGGCCCCGAAGTTCGCCCCTGGGTTCAACGCCTGTTTGGAGACGTTGAACAGGATCGCCCCACCCATTCGCTGCGCCCGCATGATGCGCACCGCCGCCTTCGCCACCGATTGATGGGCGAAGAGATTGAGCTCGAAACTCCCCCGCAGATCGCCGTCGGGAAGCTCGGCGATCATGCCGCTGACCGCCGCCCCGGCGTTGGAAACCACGATGTCCACGCCGCCGAAACGGGCCACGACCGCGGCGAAGGCGGCGTCGACCGACGAGCGGTCGCGGACGTCGCAGCCCACGGCCAGCGCCCGGGCGCCGGCCGCGCGCGCCGCCTTGTCGGCCCGCCCGGAGTCGAGATCGAGAACCGCCACCTGGGCGCCCTCGGCGGCGAAGGCCCGCGCCGTCGCCGCGCCGATCACGCCCCCGCCGCCGGTGACCGCCACCCCCTGGCCCTGAAGCGGCCGAACGGCGCCCTTGCCGAGCTTGGCCTGTTCGAGAGACCGGTATTCCATGGCGATGGTGTCCGCCTCGCCCAGGGGCGCGAAGCGGCCGACCGCCTCGGCGGCGAGGAGGGTCTCCGCCCATGAGACGGCGATATCGGCGGCGATGGCGGCCTCGGCGGCGCCGCGGCCGATCCCCACCAGGCCGAAGCCCGGGATCGCCGCCACTCGGGGGAGGGGATCGAGTTGCGTCCTGGCCGCCACGCCCGCCGCATTGCGCTGGAAATATCGCTCATACGCCAGGACAAAGTCGCCGACCGCCCGCCGCGCCTCGCCGGTCCACGCGGCGAGGTCGCCCGCCGGCGCGCCGAGCACCAGAGG
>JBDTKQ010000064.1:0-2618 GCA_039935235.1 Caulobacteraceae bacterium | reverse complement strand
CATGACCATCCAGACGGCGGTTCTGATCGAGACCCTGCAGGCGCTCGGCGCCGACGTGCGGTGGGCCTCGTGCAACATCTTCTCCACCCAGGATCACGCCGCCGCCGCCATCGCCGTGACCGGCACGCCGGTCTTTGCGGTCAAGGGCGAGAACCTGATCGAATACTGGGAATACGCCCACAAGATTTTCGAATGGAGCGACGGGAGCCACCCGAATCTGATCCTCGACGACGGCGGCGACGCCACCCTTCTGTGCGTCCTCGGCCCCAAGGCAGAGGCCGACCCCACCCTCCTCGACAAGCCGACCAATGAGGAGGAGGAGGCGCTCTATACGGTGATGAAGCGCTATCTCAAGGAGAAGCCCGGCTTCTATGCGGCGATCCGCGCGGCGTGCAAGGGCGTCTCGGAGGAAACCACCACCGGGGTCCACCGCCTCTATCAGATGGCCGAACGCGGCGAGCTTCCCTTCCCGGCGATCAATGTCAACGACAGCGTCACCAAGTCCAAGTTCGACAACCTCTACGGCTGCCGCGAAAGCCTGGTCGACGCCATCCGCCGGGGCACCGACGTGATGCTCGCCGGCAAGGTGGCGTTGGTCTGCGGCTACGGCGACGTGGGCAAGGGCTCGGCCGCCTCTCTGCGCCAGGGCGGGGCGCGGGTGATTGTCACGGAGATCGATCCGATCTGCGCGCTTCAGGCGGCCATGGAAGGCTATGAGGTCCGCACCATCGAGGACAGCCTGAAGACGGCCGACATCTATGTCACCGCCACCGGCAACAAGGACGTGATCACCGTCGACCACATGCGCGGGATGAAGAACAACGCCATCGTCTGCAACATCGGTCACTTCGATTCCGAGATCCAGATCAGTGGCCTGCGCAACTTCAAGTGGGACGAGATCAAGCCGCAAGTCCACCACGTGGAATTTCCCGACGGCAAGAAGATCATCGTCCTTTCCGAAGGGCGCCTCGTCAATCTCGGCAATGCCACGGGCCACCCCTCATTCGTGATGAGCGCCAGCTTCACCAATCAAACGCTCGCCCAGATCGAGTTGTGGAAAAACGGGGCCAACTACCAGACCCGCGTCTACACCCTTCCAAAACACCTCGACGAGAAGGTCGCCATGCTTCACCTCGCCAAGCTCGGCGCCACCCTCACCGTACTTTCCCCCGATCAGGCCGAATACATCGGCGTGCCTTCAAAGGGACCGTTCAAGCCGGATCATTACCGGTATTGAGCCAAGCGCGCGAATGCCGACGATCTTCGACATCGCACTCGACCCTCAGCCGGCGGTGACGGCGGGGAAAAAGGTGTAGGACAGGGTGATCTCCGCGATGCGGCTGGTGTCCGGGTCGGTCGCGTAGCGGGGATCGACGACATAGACGACCGGAAACTCCACCGATTCTCCCGGGGCGATGGTCTGGTTCTTGAAGCAGAAGCACTCGAGCTTGGAGAAATAGGGGCCGGCCGAATCGGGGAGGATGTTGTAAATGGCCCGGCCGGTGACCGCCCTGGTCCCGGTGTTGGTGGCGCGAAAGAAGGCGAGCTTGTTTTCGCCAAGGGTCACGGTCTGGCTGCGCTGGACCGGCGAGAACCTCCAGGTGAGGCCGCCGCGCACATTGGTGTCGAACCGCACCGTGACGGTCTTGTCGGACGGAGCGAAGACCGGGGCCCCCCCGCGTTTGCCGGCGCCGGCGAAACCGGTCGCCTGGCAGAAGGCGCGGTAGAAGGGAACGGCGGCGAAGGCGCTGCCGACCATGGCGACGAAAACCCCCGCCAGGATGAAGGCCAGCCGGCGATTGCGGGCGGACGGGCTCATGCGTTTTTGTCCTAGCCGCCCGACTTCTTGACGATGGTGATGATGAACACGATCACCACGAAGGCGGCGAGGGCCAGGGCGATGGCGACATTGCGCCCGCGACGGGCCTTGGCGGCGGCGGGATCGTCGAAATTGGGATCGCTCATAGGGTGGGCAGCCTGAAAGTCGGAAGGATCGCCAAATGCTCGGCGAGAAGGGCGGCGAACAGGCTGAAGAGATAGAGGATCGAAAAGGCGAAAAGATTGCGGGCGGCCTTCGACGGCGCCTTCACCCCATAGAGGGGATCGCTGTCGTCCCGTTGAGCGCTTTCGTCGCCGGCATGGCTGAGCGCGAGGCGCGCGGCGAGGGCCACGAACACGGCGCCGCCCACCGCCGCCACCCCGGCGTAGACCCAGCCGCCCAGCCCGGTGAACGCCGGAACGAGACCGAGGGGCGCGAGCACGAGACTGTAGGCGAGGATCTGGCGGCGGGTCGATGCCGCGCCCTTGACCACCGGCATCATCGGCACCCCGGCCTTGGCGTAGTCTTCGCTGGTGTAGAGCGACAGCGCCCAGAAATGCGGCGGAGTCCACACGAAGATGATGGCCACCAGGAGCCAGGCGTTGAGCGGGGCGGTTCCGCTGGCCGCCGCCCATCCCACCAGCGGAGGCAGGGCGCCGGCAAGGCCGCCGCTGACGATGTTCTGCGGCGTGCGGCGTTTGAGCCAGCGGGTATAGACCACCGCGTAGAAGAAGATGGTGAAGGCGAGCAGCGCGGCCGCCAGCCAGTTGCTCGCCAGTCCCATGATTCCCACGGAGAA
>JBDTKQ010000063.1:0-2824 GCA_039935235.1 Caulobacteraceae bacterium | reverse complement strand
GGCCAAATCGGCCAACTCACGATCAAGGTAGCCGTCCGCTATTCCACTCGCCCCCGGCCCACTTGAACCGCCTTTTTTGCCAATGTCGATGCGGCGGGTCGATCGATGCGCCCTGTCGGATACTTTTTTCGGCGCTCAGGGACAACCGGGGGACAACGGGCCGAATATCCAAAAGCGATCGGCTCGTAAGCCTCTGAAATCATTGGAGCGGCCGGCGGGAATCGAACCCGCGACATTCAGCTTGGGAAGCTGACGTTCTACCTCTGAACTACGGCCGCGCGGAACGCGCCGTTGACCTCGCCGCGCGCTCGCCGCACGATATGGCCAACTTTACCCAAGGAGGCAATCATGGCCGATGGCGAGATGGCGACAACGGCCCGGTTCCGGTCGATGACCGAGAGCACGCCCGCGCAATGGGCGGCGATCGGCGCGGCCGCGGCGCCGTTCAAGAACGCCCTCCCCGACCGGCTGATGGCCTCGCTCAGGAGCCTGGGCGATGACGCCGGCGGCTTCGCCGTCGACCGGCTGACCCATTCGCTGCAGACGGCGACACGGGCGCACCGGGACGGGCGGGACGAGGAATATGTCGTCTGCGCCCTGATGCATGACATCGGCGATCTCATGGGACCGGCCAACCACGCCGAGATCGGGGCGGTGATCATGAAGCCCTATGTTTCGGACGCCAACCACTGGATGATGGACAAGCACGGGATTTTTCAGGGTTACTACTTCTTCCACCACATCGGCCTCGACCGCGACATGCGCGAGCAATTCCGCGGCCACCCCCATTTCGAGCATTGCGCCCGGTTTTGTCACCTCTACGACCAGAACAGCTTCGATCCGGCCTATGACACCATGCCCCTCGAGGCGTTCGAGGCCATGCTGCGGCGGGTGGTGGCGCGGCCGAAACAGTCGATCTACCGGCGCGAGGCCGCCTGACCGCCTACCCCCACGCCCCAAAGTGTTTCGATAGCCGCAGTCCCTGCCGCTGATAGTGGCCTCCGCCGGCGCCGTAGAGGCGCGAGGGGCGCGCGGTGAGCGGTTCGAACACCAGCCGGGCGACGGTCTGGCCGTGCTCGAGCAAGAAGGGCGTCTCGTGGCTGCGCACCTCGAGCACCCCGCGCGAACCGTGGCCGTCGGCTTCCGCCGTGCCAAACCCCGGGTCGAAGAATCCGGCGTAGTGGACGCGAAACTCTCCCACCGCCGGATCGATCGGGATCATCTCGGCCGCCTCGCCCACCGGGATTTCGATCCGCTCGCGCGAGGCGAGGATGTAGAACTCCCCCGGATCGAGCAGCAATTCGCCACGGCGGGCCTCCAGCGGCTCCCAGAAATCGCGGGGGTCGTGACCGTCCTCAAGGTCCATGTCGACGATGCCGGCGTGACGCCGCGCGCGGTATCCGGCGATGCCGTCGCCGAGATCGACGCCGATGTCCCGGACGAGAAGTTTCGGCGGATCGCCGCGTTTGAGGCGAAGCTGGTTGAGCCGCGTGCCCGCGCGAACGAGAACCGGGAAGGTCTGCGGCGCGATCTCGAGGAACAGCGGACCGCGATAGCCGGCGGCGATGTCGTCGAAGGCCGGCTGGCCATCCGTCAGCAGCCGGACGAATACGTCCACGCGACCGGTGGAGCTCTTCGGATTCGCCCGCGCCCGCACGTCGTCGGGCAGGGCCAGCCGCTCCTGAATCTCGGCGATATAGACGCACCCCCGTTCGAGCACCGCCCCGGCGGAGAGGTCCAGTTCGTGCATCGCCACGTCGGCGATCCGCCCCGCCACCGTGCCGCCGGGGCGCGGCAGGAACGAGGCCCGCACCCGCCACACCCGCCCGCCCAGCCGCAGATCGAGGCTGGCCGGCTGGACCTGGTCCGCCGCCACGCCGCCCTCCGCCGAGATCGCGCCGGCGGCGACGAGGGCTTCGATAGTCTGACAAGGGAGGATGCCGTCGGGCTTCGTCATGCGCGGCGCGACCCTCGCGGACAGCGGCGAGTCTGGCAAGCGGAAGGACGATGGAAGTAAGAACGCGCCATGACGATCCGCGCGGTCCTCTGGGATTTTGGCGACACCCTCGCCGACGAGCGCTGGATGCATGCGCCCCTTGAAGGCTCACCCGACTGGCCCGAGGCGTATCGCGCCCTTCACGCGAAGGGTTTGGCCGAGCCGTGGGACCTGGGCGAGATCACCACGCAAGATATCGCCGCCGCGCTGGCGGCGGGTCTGGGATTGGCTCCGCGCGTGGTCCTCTCGCACATGCAGGCCTGTTGCGAATCTGTCGCCCTGTATCCGCGGATGATGGCGTTGGTTGCCCGATGCGCGCTGCCGCAAGCGATCGTCACGATCAACCCGGACATCTTCACGAAAAT
This sequence comes from Caulobacteraceae bacterium, assembly GCA_039935235.1. Lineage (GTDB taxonomy): Bacteria > Pseudomonadota > Alphaproteobacteria > Caulobacterales > Caulobacteraceae > Acaudatibacter. Next base: position 463 of record JBDTKQ010000063.1, on the reverse strand, counting down.
CGTCGTTCCCACCTACGGCCTGTCCGGCCGTTTCGCCGCCATCGTCACTTCATGGCAGGAGAAAACATTGAGCAAGGCCGACCTGTGCGACGTCGCCATCCGACGGCTGGGTGTGTCGCTGGACCCCGCCGAATGCCTGCTGATCGACAACAAGACCGACAACGTCGACGAATGGCGCGCACGAGGGGGGGCGGCATACCATTTTGAGACAGAACAGCGGTTCTTCGAAGAGCCGGTCGGCTTTTGGGACCAGACCCCTTCTCCGTGCTGAAGCACGGAGGAGGAAGAACAGGAATGCGCCCGCGGCGCGTAACCCTTGTCCATTGACCCGACCGGTCCCGGCGCCGTTCATGCCGGTCTTCGTGCGATGTGGAGCCCCGCCATGGCCGACGACCCGAAAGACTGGGACCTCTCCACCCGGCTGGTGCACGGCGGCGTCGCGCGGTCGCCCCACGGCGAGACG
>JBDTKQ010000062.1:0-12248 GCA_039935235.1 Caulobacteraceae bacterium | reverse complement strand
CAAGGGTGATAGTCTCCGTTGGCGTCCGACGCGGTTGGGCGGTGGTGAAGGGACGGGCGAACCATGCGAACCGCGATGAGACCAACCGCCTGCGGTCTTGCGATCGCCCTGTGCATGGTCGCGACGGCCGGGGCGGGTCCGGCGCCGCCGCGCTATCCGTCGCCCTTGTCGTTCGCGCCGTTCCGTATCGTCGATCCGGCCGAAGAGGTCGCGCTCGCGCGGAGCGCCGCGCCGCCGTCGATCTCAGGCGACGCGGAAATCCTGACGCTGGGACGCCAAGGCTATGAGACCGCGGTGAAGGGCGCCAACGGCTTCGTCTGTCTCGTGGATCGAAGCTGGAGCAAACCGTTCGACGACCCGGAGTTCTGGAATCCCGCGATTCGCGCGCCGGAGTGCCTCAACGCGGCCGCCTCGCGTTCGGTGCTGCCGATCGTGGAGGAACGGGCGCGCTGGGTGATGGCCGGCGTGCCCAAGGCCGAGATCCTCAAGCGAACCCGCGCGGCTCTCGCGGCGAAGACGCTCCCGACGCCGGCGCCTGGATCGATGGTCTATATGATGTCGAAACAGGGCTACATCGCCGACGGCGCCGCTCCACACTGGCATTCCCACGTGATGTTCTATCTGCCGCTCACTCCCGCCGCCGCCTGGGGCGCCAACCTTCCCGGCGTTCCGGTTTTCCACGCGGACGACGATGTGATCGGGATCACGACCTTTTTCGTTCTGGCGCCGAAATGGTCGGACGGGTCCTCGGCGGTGATGGAGATGAAGTAGGGCCGTCCCGCTTCGCGAGTCTTGGCCCACGGGCCAAGGCGCGAGCCCTCGAGAATATCTTGGGCGCGCGAGTGCCGCTGCATCGGGAATGGGCCGTCGCGATGGCTGATGTCGTCCAAGGTCTGCGACCTGGCTGCGGATGAACAGAGCTCCAGATGACGACGGCGCGCGCTGACGGCCGATCAGTCCTGTGCGCTACGAGCGACCGCCCGGCTGGCTGGAACGCCGAAGTGAAAACCCTCGTAGTTCGCCTCCGCGACATCCTCGCATTTCTCTCGATAGGAGGAGAAGCCTCCGACATAGACGCCAAATCGCCTCGCCTTGCCGGGGATGTTGGAGCCGAAGTACCAGGAGTGCGAGCGGGAATACAGCGTGTGCGACATGACGTCGGCCGTATGGCGGACCCATGCGTCCTCGGCCGCCGGTGTGGCCTCGATCACCTGATCGCCTCTCTGTCGCATGGCGTCGAGGCAGCAGGCGATCCAGTCCACGTGCTGTTCGATCGCCGTGGGCATGTTGGCGAGCACCGAAGGGCTCAGTGGCCCGGTGACGGTAAAAAGGTTCGGGAATCCGGCGATGGCCAGGCCCAGATAACTGCGCGGCCCTTCGCCCCATCTGTCACACAGGCGGATACCGCCGCGGCCGCGAACGTCGATGGCGAGCAACGCGCCGCTCATAGCGTCGAATCCCGTGGCGAGGACGAGGTCATCCATCGCGTAACTGCCCTCGGCGGTCACCACGCCGCTGCTTTCCACCGCGGCGATCGGCGACTGGCGAATGTCCACGAGGGTGACGTTCTGGCGATTGAACGTCGCGTAATAGTCGTCTTCGAGCGGCGGACGTTTCACGCCGATGGGGTGATCGGTCGGAACGAGTTTCTCGGCCGTGGCGGGATCGATCACGATTCTGCGGATATGGTCGCGGACAAAGGCTTGTGCCGTCTCATTGGCCAGACTGCTGGTGAACAGATCGGTGAACGCGGTGAAAAATCGCATGCCGCCCTCTTTCCACAGCGCTTCGTAGGTCGTCCGCCGCTGGTCGTCTGAAACCTCCAGGGCCGACTTTTCCGGCGGCTCGAAGGGAACGGCGCCCGCCGAGTTGGCGCAGGCGTCGCGGATGTCATCGTAGTGGTCCTTCACCCACGCGTTGAACTCGGCCGTTGTCGCCACGTTTCGCGCGGGAAGCACCCAGTTGGCGGTTCGCTGGAAGACGGTGACATGCATCGCCTGTTTCGCGATGCGCGGAATCGCCTGGACGGCCGAGGCGCCGGCGCCGATGACGCCGACCCGCCTTCCGGTGAAATCCACGCCGCCATGGGGCCAGGCGGCGGTCCACCAGGTCTGGCCGGCGAACTTGTCGAGACCCGGGATGTCCGGTCGATGGATCTGAGATAGGCAACCGGCGGCCGAGATGAGAAACCGGCTCGCGACCGAAACGCCATCGCCCGTGCGTACGCGCCACAACTGGGCTTTCTCGTCGAAGGTGGCGCTCTCCACGGCGGCCGAAAACCGGATGTGCGGCCGCAGGTCGAAGCGATCGGCAACGTGTCGCAGATAGTTCAGGATCTCCGGCTGTTCGGAATAACGCAGGCTCCAGTCCCACTCCTGCTGCAGCGCGCTGGAAAATGAATAGCTGTAGTAGTAGCTCTCGCAATCGCAGCGCGCGCCGGGGTAGCGGTTCCAGTACCAGACCCCCCCGACATCGTCCGCCTTCTCAAGGGCGATCACGTGGAAGCCAAGGCTTCTCAGCTTGTGGATGGCGTACAGCCCCGCGAACCCGGCGCCGATGATGACCGCGTCGTAGTCGGGACCTGTGTCGCCCCCGCCCGGCTTTGACATTGAACACCTCTGGATACGCGCCTCAGGCGAGATCACATAACGGACGTTACGGTTGTCGGCCATTGAAAGGCAAGTTCCGGTTTCGTGAGGGCATTGTGTGCATAACAATTGATATGTTATTTCCTGGAGACGTTCGGATGGGAGCCACGCATGTGATGCGGCGCCGGCCCTCGGTCCGAAACGCGGCCAAGGGGTGCGGACGTGCAACGTGTGGAAGGTATGGTGGCGATTGTTACCGGCGCGGCCAGCGGCATCGGGCGGGGCTGCGCGTTGGCGCTCGCGCGCGAGGGCGCGACGGTGATCATCACCGATATCGATGAAGTCGGAGCGGAAGAGACGCGGCGAACGATCCACGCCGCCGGCGGGCGCGGGCGCGCGCAAAGGCTGGACGTCGCCGATGAAGCGGCGTGGACCTCGGTGGTGGACACCGCGGCGCAAACTCACGGCAGGCTCGATATCCTCGTCAACAACGCCGGCCTCTGTATCAGGGCGCCGCTCCTGGAAATGAGCTTCAAGTCTTGGAGACGGCAGGTCTCGGTGAACCTCGACGGTGTTTTTCTTGGATGCAGGGCGTCGCTCCCGCTGATCGCCCGCTCCGGCGGCGGTGCGATCGTCAACATATCGTCCGTCGCGGGGCTGAAAGGGGTTGCCGGGCTTTCGGGGTACTGCGCCACCAAAGGTGGGGTGCGGCTGTTCACCAGGGCGCTTGCTCTGGAGTGCGCCCAGTCTCGCAACGGAGTCCGTGTGAATTCCATTCATCCCGGCAGCATCGAGACGCCGATCTGGGTCAAGATGACGAACTCGGGCGACATGCCCGCAGGGGGCGCGAACACGGTGGCCCAAGTGATGGACGACACCCGGACGGTCGCCGCCCAGGCGACCCCGCTCGGGTTTTCCGGCGAGCCGGACGATGTCGCCGAGGGCGTACTCTATCTTTGCTCGCCCGCGGCCCGCTTCGTCACCGGCGCCGAGCTCGTCATTGACGGCGGCGTGTGCGCGGGTTGACCGGCCCATCACCGGCCAAGCGCGGTCTAGAACATGGCGATCGGGTTCAGCGGGGAGCCGGTTCCACCCTGGATTCGCAGGGGCGCGAGCGTGAGCAGGAAAGCCCAACGCCCCGCGGCCAGGCAGGTCTCGGCGAGATCCTCGAGCGCGAGGTTGTCAAGTAGGTGGAGCCCCATGGACACCAGTCCGAGCATGTGGATCGGCATGGGCCAGCCAGGCGCGATCTGGCCAGGGGGAATGGGATCGTGGACGCCGTCGCCGCCGAGGACCGCCGCCCGGCGGTGATGCAGCCAGAGGGCCACCGCCGGATCCAGACCGGCGACGTCCTGGTCGGTGACGCTGTGTCGTCGCGCATCGCGTCCCAGTCTGACAAGGACGATGTCGCCCCTGTCGACCCGCACGCCTTGATGGACTTCGGTGCGCTCGAGATCCTCGACGGTGGTCAGATGTTCGGGGTCGATGAAGGGCCGTCCCAGCGCCCTGGGGACATCCAGCAGCACCCCTCGTCCGGCGAGGCCATCCTTGAGGGTCATCACGGTGTTTCGGCGCGCGCCGGTGCTCTTCACTTCGGTCGCCGGGTGGCCGTTGTACATCCGACCGCCCTGAAAAACATGGCAGAGTGCGTCGAGGTGGCTGGAGGCCATGCCGTGAAAGGCGATGCCGATGTAATCGGTTGAAACCTCCAGACCTTCGACCTCCGGTATGCACGGATCGTCACCCGCGATCACCATGTGATGATGCGCCGGCCACGGGTTCTCCGGTCCTGGCTGGACGGGGAAATCGCGGGAGAGACTGACGGTTCGGCCCAGCCGCACCAGCGCCGCCGCCGCCGTCGCCTCCGCCTCCGTGAGATGGTTCAGCGTGCCCCGCTCGTCATCCGGCCCCCAGCGGCCCCAGTTGGACACCGAGGCGAACAGGGCCTCCATGTCTTCGCTCGACATCGTGCGCGAAATCACCATCGATCCCTCAATCGGATCCGCGCAGGGCTTCGTTGGCCCGCGAATGGCGAACCCCCGGCTGCAGTTCGATGAGCTCGATGAGGTTGCCGTTGGGGTCGTAGCAGCAGCAGGAGCCGACGAGCCCGAGATTCTCTTCCGGCACGAAGAGGTCTCGGCAGAAGCGCACGCCCTTCGCAGAGAGTTCGGCGTGGGCGGCGCGGACGCCTTGTGTGCGAAAGGCGATGATTCGCGGAACCGTTTCGGTCTCCCGCGCCGGATCGGGGAAGGAGGCGCTCGGCTGCAACCATTCGATCAGGTCGATCATCGGGCCGTCGGGGTCAGAGGGAAGCACCATGAGCACTCCGCGGCCTTTCGCACGCTTCAATCCAAAGATGGTCGCGACAAAGTCGGGCCAGTCGACTTTGCGCCGGTCATTGAGCACTTCAAAGCCGAGGAGTCGGTAGAAGGCCACCGACTCGTCGAGATCGCGGGCATTGACAACCGTGTGGTACAGGCTTTGCAGCGTCCAGTTGGTGCTCAATGTGTCTGCCTCCTGGAGCGCGAAGAAATACGCTTCGACTGTGCCGGAACGGCCTGTGGATCGTCGCCTCGCCATTGCGAATCCACGAAGGTCACGATGCGGTCGATTGTCCGCGATTCTTCGGGTAAAATTTCATCAAACGTGTGCCAGACATGGGCCATCGGCCCGCATACCTTGAGCCGGACAGCCACTCCGCAGACGGCGCGGCGGGTCTCGAAGTGGATTTTCACATCCGCCGGGATCTCGGTCACCGCGGTGAACCCCGCCGACCGTTCCCGTCGCCTCGCGACGGAGGCGTCCGGGGGCACGATGAGTTCCCCGATCAGCCGCCTCGCCTCGTCGATCGACGCCACTTTTGCTACTCCCGGGCTTCGCTCCCCTCAGCCGCCGAAATTGACCGTAAGCCGGACGCCGTAGGTGCGCGGGGGAAAGTAAGTGAAATTGTCCGGCTCAAGCACCTGCTGCCCGAGCGTGATCGACTGAAGTCCGTCGTTGGAAATGACTTCGGTGTTCTCGATATTCTTGACGAAACCTTCCAGCTGATAGCGACCCCCGGGGCTTCGCCACGTCACGTTGAGGTTGGTGAGATGGTAGGGCTTCTGCGTCGAGGTGACGTAGTTGTCGGGAAGGAATTGCACTCGGCCCGAGAAGAACGCGTCGACGCGCGGGGTGATCGTGCCGATGGCCGTGTGGAACGTGTAGCCGGCGCCGACATCGACGGTGTAGGGCGGAGTCTGGTTGAGCTCGTTGCCTTGGAAGTTGCAGAGCAGCGTCACCGGCGAGCAACCCGGGCCGGGGCCGCCGAACCGTGTATCGGTGGTGGTATATTGACCGTATTTCGCGTCCGTCAGGGTTACGGTTGCATTGAGTCGCAGGTTCGCAACCGGCGTGGCGATCAACTCGGTCTCCAGTCCGCTGACAAAGGTCGTCCCATTGACGTTGTTGATGCCAGATTCGGTCGAGCTTTGAACGAAGACCTGAAGGTCGGAGATGGCTGCACGGTAGGCAGCTAGATTCAACTGCAGGCGGTCTCCCCAGAGCCGGGACTTGAATCCCACCTCGTAGGACCACAGGCTTTCGGGGCCATACACGTGGGCCAGGCCAATGATATTGCCTCCGGCGAGATAGCCACGGGAAACTGACGCATAGGCCATCACCCTGTCGTTGAGCTGATAGGCGAGGCCGAACTTGCCGGTGAACTGCCCCCACGTGTTGGAGAACGGCCCCTGGATGATCGAACATGAACCACCGCAGGCCACCGGCAATTGGTAATCGAGATAATTATAGCCATACTTGTTATCATGACTATAGCGAATGCCAGCGGTTACTGTTAACGGAATTCCTATTGAAGTTTTTCCAAGGTCGAAATCAATTTGACCGAAAGGCGCGTAGGATTTTGTCTTGGTGTAGCCATGGCTTAAAAAATTGAACTCGTCGAACATCCCCGGGAGAGGATAGGTGTCGTTGTAACCGGTGTCCGAGTATTGGAAATTCTCGTAATTATTCGAGTAGAAATAGATGAACCCAGCCACCCAGCGGAAGGCGGAGTCCGCATCCCGGGAGGACAACCTGACCTCCTCGGAAAACTGGGCGGTGCGCAGGGCCCAGACCGGATCGAATGCGATCGGAAGTTCCGATCCGTCGCCGTCGCTCGTCTGATTGACTCGGCTCTGGCTATAGGCGGTCACCGACGTGAATTGTGCGAATGGCAACCGCCAATCCAGGGTCGCGGAATAGAGTTGGACACGGTTGTCGCCCTGTTCGCGGTAGTCGTGGCAGAAGGTCCTCGCTTGGTACTTCGCCTCTGTGCTGAAGTCGCACGGCGAGCCCGGAGGTATCGGATTGGGGCCGCCGATATAGCGCGCCGGCGTCTCCCACCACGCGGTGTTGGTGGCGGTGGGATTCTTCGACTCGCTGGTGGTCCCGGCCAGCAGCAGGTCGACGTTCGGCGAGAAATCGAACCGCAACTGTCCGCGGACCATCCAGTAGTCCTGCGCATCCTGATTGTGGGTGGCCGTGGGCGCTTCCGAGAGGTTGCTGGAGTAGGGGGCATGGTTCGCCGAGACGGCGGTGAGGCGACCGGCGATCTTCAGGCCACCCGCTTCGTACAACGGTCCGCTGACGAACCCGCGGAAGATCCGCGCTTCGTAATTCCCGTACAAGGCGTCGGCCGACGCCTGGAACGTATCGGTGGGCTTGCGGGTGATGATGTTTATCGATCCACCCACGGAATTGCGCCCGTACAGGGTGCCTTGCGGCCCACGCAGAACCTCGATGCGGTCGATATCGTAGAATTCGGGATCGATCGCGGTGGTCTGCTGCAGATATACCCCGTCGATATTGTAGGCGACCGGCGAGTCGCCCCCCGGCGTGGTGTTCTGGCTGCCGAGCCCGCGCATGGTGATGACGTTTTCGCCCCCCGTAACCCCCGACCCGAAGCGTAAGGAGGGGACAGCGGTCCCCAGATCCTGAAAGCCGGTCACCCCCTGAGCCTGAAGCTCGGCGCCGCCGATGGCGGAGACGGCGATCGGCACCTTTTGTATGTTTTCGGCCCGGCGTTCAGCCGTCACCACGACCTCCCCCACCGAGGTGGCCGGCGCCGTTCGCACCGGCGCGACGGGCCGGCTCTCGGTCACACCTGGCTGAGCCCGGGCCGATGATTCGGCAGCCGTGTTGGGTTCCGCGGCGAGGGCTGGGCCGGCCACCATAACGAGCGATAATGCGGCGACGCCGCTCCACCTACGGTCTGCCACTTTCATGGCCGCGGGCCTCCCTGACTGATTGCGCCCGCGGCGAATCCACAAATCCCGCGCGCCCTCGCTTTCAACCACCGTGCACATAACGGTGGTTTTGGACAAGGGATAAAATGTCGTATCGCTTGTTATGCCAAATGAACGATCTGGCCTGTGGCTCGGCCTCGGGTTCAATGGTCGTGGACGCCGTTCCCGAGTGGCCGTCCGGCATGACCCGCGACCATGCCCTCGATCCAGGAGTCGATGATCCGCCACTGACGCGCCACCGGGATGCGACCGCTTCGCAGGAGCACCTGGACGCCGATTCCATCGACCAGGGCGACAAGCTCCTGGGCGGCAAGGTCCGGATCGAAGCCCGCGACGGCCTCGCCCTCGCTCTGGGCGCGCCGGATCGCCCCCGCCAAACGGCCCCGCCACTCGTCGTATCGCGCGCGCATGACCCGGGCGACGTCGGTATTGTAGCTTGCCCGCTCCCAGAATCCGACCCAGACCCGCCAGTAGCCGCGCGTTACGGGATTGATCGGCAACGATTCTCCGATGATCTTTCGCAGACCGGCAAGGGCGGACTTGTCGCGTCCCGCGCGTTCCATCCGCGGCCTGACCATCTTTGCCGAATATTCCGACGCCTCGATCAAGACCTGGTCCTTGGAGGTGAAATAGTGGGTCAGCGCGCCGGTCGTGAATCCCGCCTCCTTTGCGACTTCCCTGATCGTCAGCCCGCCGACCCCCGCGCGCATGATTACGCGTAGAGCCGCCATCGCGAACACCTCGCGCCGCTCGTTGTGATCGGCCTGTTTCGCCACCTGATCCCCCGCATTCGGCCCGCCGCTAGCGCCTTACCACAGCCGAACGATCCGCAGACCATCGACGACGATTCGCCGGCGGGTGATAGATAACGCCGGTTACGCGGTTCATGCTTTACAAAACGTCCGTTATGTTATTCCCATCGTCGGCGGGTCGGTCCGAGCCGGCGCGCGCAAGGGAGATGGCGATGAAGTTCGATGTGTTCTGCGAAATCCAGCGGGCCTTCCCTTGGGATGGCCGCGACGAAGCGAGCCTGTTCGGCGAGGTCATTGCCCAGGCGAAGGCTGCCGATGAGGCCGGCTTCGAGACCTGGTGGCAGGTCGAGCATCACGGCGCTCCTCAGTTCAGCTATTCATCGGCGCCCGAAGTCATGCTCACCGCCATCGCCATGGCGACAAGCAGGCTGCGGATCGGTCACGCCGGGGTTCTGGCGCCGTTCAAGATCAACAATCCCCTGCGCATCGCCGAACGGGCGGCGACATTGGACATCCTTTCGGGTGGGCGCTTCGAGCTCGGCTTGGCGAAATCCGGCGGCAAGGAATGGGAGACCTTCGGCGTCGACGCGGAAGCGGCGCGGGAAGAGGTGCGCGAAGCCATGTGCATGATCCCGAAAATGTGGACCGAGGCCGAGTTCTCGTGGAATTCCCCAACCTATTCGATGCCGCCGCGCTGCGTTGTCCCGAAGCCCATTCAAAGCCCTCATCCCCGGCTCTGGCAGACATGCGGGTCGCCCGAGAGTTTCTTCATGGCGGGGGAAATGGGCGTAGGCGCCCTTGGCACCACCCTGCTCAGCCCCATCGCCTTCCTCGGCCAGATGATGCGGGAGCATGACCGGGGCTTGGCGGCGTGTCCAAAGCCTGCCGGGCTCGCTGTCAATCCGCAAAAGGGCGCCTTCACCTTCGTGCACGTGGCCGAAAGCCGGGCCGCGGCGATCGCTGCGGGGGCCGCATGGTCGGCGCTGTGGTACGTCAATGCCGCCGCCGTTTGCTTCAAGGTTCCCCGCCGTATCTGGTACGACATGATCAAGGCGGGGTTGCATCCCAACTCCGCCCGCGACACGGCCGCGCTGGCGAGGCTGGATCCCAACGAGACAGTCATCCAGGCGGATGACCCGGCGGTCGTCGTCGCTCTCAAACGCTTGGCGAACGGCGAGACGATCAGTCATGAAGAGGCTCACGACGTGCTGGAGCCGCTCGATTGCGTCGTGATCGGCGATCCCGATCATTGCGTGCAAAAGCTTCGTGGGTACCAAGGAATCGGCGTCGACCGGATGATGTGCATGATGCAATACGGTTCTCTGCCGCCGGACGCCGTTCTGCGCAGCATCGCGCTCTGCGCGCGCCACTGCATTCCCGCGTTCGCCTCCTCCGTGGCGGAGAAGATTGCCTGATGCGGCCGTCGACGAGCCGGCCGGACGAGTATCGAACGATCCGGATCAGCCGCGACGGCGCGGTCGACTGGCTGACGTTGAACCGGCCCGAGCGGCTCAACACCATCACCGGGACGATGGTGCGGGAGCTTTGTGAATACTTTGATGGGTTGAATAACGATTTTGGTGTCCGCATCGTCGTCATGCGGGGCGCCGGCCGGGCGTTCTGCGCCGGGCTCGATATCAAGGAACATCGCGGCGGCGACCGCGTCCCCGACACCGCCGGCAGAGCGGTTGCAGGCCACCACCTATTCGATGTCGTGCGGCTCATGCGGGCCTGTCCCCAGCCCATTGTCGCGCTCGTGCACGGACCCGCCTGCGGCGGCGGATTCGCCATGGCGCTGGCCGCCGATATCCGGCTCGCGGGCGCCTCGGCCCGCATGAACGACGCATTCGTCGCGCTAGGGCGGTCGGGGTGCGAGATGGGCCTGAGCTATTTTCTGCCGCGGATCGTCGGCCTGGGCGTCGCCACCGAGCTGATGTACACGGGCGCCTTCATCGATGCCGAACGAGCCCGCGAGGTGGGTCTCGTCTCAAGGGTGGTGCCCGACGACCAGCTGGCCGCGGCGGCCGTCGAATTCCTCGCGCCGATGCTGCGCACTTCGCCCCTGGGACTGCGAATGACCAAGGAGACTTTGAACACCGTGTTGAAGGTGGCCGACCTCGGCGCGGTGATCGATCTGGAGGAACGCGCCCAATCGATCTGTGGCCGGGGTCCCGACTTCGAAGAAGCGATGAACGCCTTTCTCGAAAAGCGCGCGCCTCGATACGCCGGCCGGTGAAACGCCCGCCCGGGCGCGGACAAAGCGAATGTGAGGGCAGTATGGACGACGACTGGGTTCTGGAGCGATTCTATCACACCATCGTCAACGCCAGGGACATCGACGAGACCGTGCGTTTCTATCTCGACCTCGGCTTCGAGATCGTGCGCGACCGACGGAACATGAGATGGCCGCCCGGTGGCGGTGTGGTTTTCGGCATGATCCCCGATGTCAGGGGCCGGGGCGGAACGCTGATGGCCCTTCCGGCCGACCCGCCTCCCGACGGACCGATGCTCGACATCATTCAGTGGATCGAGCCGACGGCCAACTTCAACGAGATCTCGCCGACGACTGTCCCGCGGGTCACCGCGTTTCGCACCCGCAACGTGCAGGCCGCGCTGACCGCCATGCGGGCGAAGGGTCACCGAACGACAACGCTGAACGCTTCCACCGCCAACGCCGCCGCCGGAATCCTGGCGGTAGGCGGGGTCTACGACCCGAACGGCAACGTGATCGAACTGATCGAACTGGCGCCTGGCCTCGTCACGTCACGACTGCAGCAGGTGCATGGGACCGATCACGACCGACCGTGACCCATCGGGCCGCCGCCGCCGGCGCATCCAGAACCAGGCCAAACGTGACGCGCCCTGAGCGGGGCGGCAGCGCCTGAACTGGATCAGGCATCCGCGATCGAGCCGGACCCGCGCTTTGGTGCAGCGCCGCGTGTCGTCGCGCCAAAGGAGGGTATCGCTTACATACTGGTCCGTGCGGCGCACCCGGACGCGCCAGAACCTGGATTTCAGCGTGGTGAACGTGGCCATCCTTCGTGTGCTTTCGGTGTGCGCCCACGGGGCGAAGCATGGCGTGGACTCGACTGCTCCGCTCTCCGGGGGGCGGCCGGAGTGAGCCAGCCCGTCGTTCCCAGCAAAAAAATCGCTCCAACCTACCCCTATCGCCTTTGCATCGCCCCGATGATGGACTGGACCGATCGGCATTGCCGCTCGTTTCATCGCACGCTGACGACGCGCGCGCGGCTCTATACCGAGATGCTGACCACGGGCGCGGTGCTGCATGGCGACCGGGCGCGGTTGCTCGGGTACGACGCGGCGGAGCAGCCTCTGGCCCTTCAGCTCGGCGGCTCCGATCCGGCGGCCCTCGCGGCCTGCGCGGTGATCGCCGCCGATCTGGGCTATGCCGAGGTCAACCTCAACGTCGGCTGCCCGTCGGACCGGGTGCGATCGGGCCGCTTCGGCGCCTGCCTGATGGGCGAGCCGGACCTCGTGGCCGACTGCGTCGCGGCCATGGCCGGCGCGGTCTCCATTCCGGTCACCGTCAAATGCCGGCTGGGGATCGACGATCAGGACCCCGAGGAGAGCCTCTTCACCCTCGCCGACGCGGTCGCCGCCGC
>JBDTKQ010000061.1:0-8637 GCA_039935235.1 Caulobacteraceae bacterium | reverse complement strand
GTCGATGGCGACGATGTCGCCGTCCCTGACCAGCGCGATCGGTCCCCCGTCCTGGGCTTCGGGGCCGATGTGGCCGATGCACAGACCGCGCGTGGCCCCGGAAAACCGGCCGTCGGTGACCAGAGCGACCTTGTCTCCCCGCCCCTGCCCGGAAAGGGCGGCGGTTGTCGAGAGCATCTCACGCATGCCCGGACCCCCCCGGGGCCCCTCGTAGCGGATGACCAGGACGTCCCCGTCGCGGTAGTCCCCGGTTTCGACCGCGGCGAAACAGGCCTCCTCGCCGTCGAACACCCGCGCGGGACCTCTGTGGCTGCGGTGGGAGGTCATGCCGGCGACCTTGACGATGGCCCCGTCCGGTGCGAGCGAGCCCCACAGGCCGACGACTCCGCCGGTGGGCGACAACGGCTTCGAAACCGGGCGGATCACGGCCTGGTCGCCCCGCCAGACCACATCCGCGAGGTTCTCCGCCAGCGTCTTGCCGGTCACGGTCATGCAATCGCCGTGGAGAAACCCGCCACCCAGGAGGGTTTTGAGCAGCATCGGCACGCCGCCGGCCTCGCCCATGTCCCTGGCCACGAACCGGCCGCCGGGCTTGAGATCGGCGAGATAGGGCGTGCGTCGGAAAATCTCGGCCACGTCGCGCAGGGTGAACGCGATTCCGCATTCGTGGGCCATGGCCGGCAGGTGGAGGGCGGCGTTGGTCGAGCCGCCGGTCGCCGCCACGACCACGGCCGCGTTCTCGAACGCCTGGCGCGTGCAGATGTCTCGCGGCCGGATATTGCGCTCGATCAACCGCACCACCGCCTCGCCGGAGGCCACGGCGTAGCGGTCGCGACTCTCATAGGGCGCGGGGAGGGCCGAGGAGAGCGGCAAGGCCAGGCCGATGGCCTCGGAGACGCAGGCCATGGTGTTGGCCGTGAACTGGCCTCCGCACGCCCCCTCCCCCGGACACGCGCGGTTCTCGAGCTCGCGCAGATCGTCGAGCGCGAGCTTCCCCGCGGAATACTCTCCGACCCCCTCGAAGACGTCGGCGATGGTCACGTCGCGTCCCCGCCAGCGGCCGGGGAGGATCGAGCCGCCGTAGAGGAAGACCGACGGCACGTTCAGGCGCAGCATGGCCATCATCATCCCCGGCAGGCTCTTGTCGCAGCCCGCCACACCGACGAGAGCGTCGTAGCCGTGACCGCGGACGGTGAGCTCCACCGAATCGGCGATCACCTCGCGGCTGGCGAGGGATGAACGCATCCCCTCATGACCCATGGCGATGCCGTCGGTGACGGTGATGGTGCAAAATTCGCGCGGGGTGGCGCCGGCGGCCTTCACCCCCTCGCACACCGCGTGAGCCTGGCGCATGAGGGCGGTGTTGCACGGGGCCGCCTCGTTCCAGCACGAAGCCACGCCGACGAAGGGCTGGGCGATCTCGCGCGAGCCCAGGCCCATGGCGTGATAGAATGCCCGATGCGGCGCGCGCGAGGGTCCCTCGGTCACGTGCCGGCTCGGAAGGCGGGATTTGTCCCATGTCCCGTCAGGCTTCTTGGTCATCGCGCGCCTTTTGCTTGGAGACGGAACCTTCCCCTAGCGGAGCGCCGGTGCGGTTTAAAGGAGATTTGCCATGCGCCTCGAAGCGGTGCCCATCGGCCGCGACCCGCCCGGCGAGGTGAACGTCGTCATCGAGGTTCCCATCGGCGGCGAGCCGATCAAGTATGAGATGGACAAGGCCTCGGGGGCGCTGGTCGTCGACCGGTTTCTCTACACCGCCATGCGCTACCCCGGAAATTACGGCTTCATCCCCCACACGCTCTCGGGAGACGGCGATCCTTGCGATGTGATCGTGGCCAACACCCGGGCGATCGCGCCCGGGGCGATCATGAGCTGCCGGATCGTCGGCGTCCTGATGATGGACGACGAGGCGGGGGGCGACGAGAAGCTGATCGGGGTGCCCGCCTCCCGGTTGACCCGGCGCTATGACTCAGTCGTCGACTATACCGATCTGCCGGCGATCACCCTGCGGCAGATCGAGCACTTCTTCGCCCACTACAAGGATCTCGAGCCGGGCAAGTGGGTGAGGATCGCAAGATGGGGGGATGCGGCGGAGGCGCGGGCCATGGTGATGGAGGGAATCGACCGCGCGAAACAACTGGCGCGGGACCCCCCGAGGCCGGAGGTCGGCAGGTGAGCCGGCGTGGCGCGGCCACCCTCGTGGCCTTCGGCGCCCTGGCGCTCGCCGCCTTGGGCGCCGTCGCCTTCACCGCGCCCGGCGACGATCCGGCCGCCCATCCCGGACGCCTCGTGCGCCTCCCGGACGGCCGACGGCTGAACCTGAGGTGCAGCGGCGCGGGCTCGCCGACGGTGATCCTCGAAGGCGGTTTCGCGGCCACGTCCATGGGCTGGTACAAGGTCCAGCCGCTGATCGCCCGCCATCGCCGGGTGTGTTCCTATGACCGTGCCGGCTATGGGTTCAGCGATCCAGGACCCCTCCCCCGCGACGGCGCGGCCGTGGCCCGCGATCTCGATGACGCGTTGCGGGCCGCGGGGATCGGCGGTCCGTTCGTGCTCGTCGGCCATTCGGCGGGCGGGCTGTATGTCCGCCTGTTCGCCGACCGCCGGCCGGGCGAGGTGGTCGGCATGGTCCTTGTCGACCCCTCGGTCGAGCATCAGGACGAGCGGCTCGCCGAGCGCTTCGGCCCAGGCGCGGGCAGCCTCGCGCCGCAGCGGGCCCGCGCCGTCCGCTGCCTCGACGCCGCGGTGCGCGACGCCTTGCCATCGGTCGATCCGGCTCTCGTCGTCTGCGCGCCGCCGCCCCGGGCGAGCCAATCGGCCGCCGCGGCCGCGGCCGAACTCGCCCAAGCCCGAAGGCCCTCCACCTGGGAAACCCAGATTTCCGAGCTCGACACCCTTTGGGGAGCCACGTCCCGCGAGATAGACGCGGGTCGGCAAAACTACGGCGCCATGCCGTTGGTGGTGCTCACCGCCGCCGGAACCCTGGACGGCGCGCCCGAGCCGGCGCGCGCGGCGGCGCTCGAGGTTTGGGCCGGCCTCCATCGCCAGATCGCCGCCCGCTCGACGCGGGGGAGCGCCCGGACGATCGAGCGATCCACTCACATGATGATCTTCGACCGGCCCGATGCGATCGCCGAGGCCGTCGAGGAGGTGGCCTCCGTCCGGCCGCGTCAGTAAGCCGCGGGGTGAAAGGCGAAGATCAGGACGGTCCGCAAGAGGATCTGAACGTCGAGAACGAAGGACCAGTTCCGGATATAGTCCAGATCCTTGGCCACGCGCTCGGCCATGGCGCCATCGTCGGCGGTCTGCCCGCGAAAGCCGCACACCTGGGCCAATCCGGTGATGCCGGGTCTGGTGCGAAACCGGCAGCCGTAGCGAGGCACCACCCTGCCATAGTAGTCGTCATGGGCCAGAGCGTGAGGCCGCGGCCCGACCAGCGACATCTCGCCTTTGAGCACGTTCAGCAGTTGAGGCAGTTCGTCGACGCTCGTGCGTCGAAGGAGGAGGCCGACCCGGGTGATCCGCTCATCGTCGCGGACCGCCTGGACGATGGTCGGTCCGTCCTCGCGCACCCGCATGGTGCGGAATTTGTAGATCACGAACGGCTTGCCGCCATAGCCGGTTCGCCGCTGTTCGAAGAAGATCGCTCCGGGGTTCTCCAGCCAAATCGCGACGCCGACCAGAAAGAGAAATGGCGCCAGAACGATCAGGCCGGCGGTCGCGCCGACGAGGTCGACGAGTCGTTTCAATCGGGCCCGGGCGATCCGCGAGGCGCCCGCCTCGAACTTGGGGTCGGCCTCGGTCCACGGTTCAGACGCGATCGCCGACATGTCCACATCAAACCCGAAAACAGCTTCACTACCCAGCATGCCCGACCCTAGGACCGAGTCCCGCGTTCACCACCCCGTGACGGTTGCGGACGCTCCGCGGCGCCCCTTGGGGCGCAATCGTGTCGGTGCGACCGGTTCCGCAAGACAAGCCCTCCGAGGTTCGATGCGCCCCGTGGCGCGAACCCGCGCCGATAGTCCTACTCCATCGCGGCGATGCGATAAACCGCCGGAAGCTGACAAATGATGTCGCGCCAACCTTACGCCCCACAAGCCCTGCCGTCGTTACGCTCGATCTATGACCAAGAGGTGACCGGCGGAGCACGTCCCGACGGGCGCCGTATGGCCTCGCGCGGGGCGGCCTTCACGGGCCGGCCCCGAGCAAGGCGGCGGCTCGCTCCGTTCCCACCAGAACCGCCCGCCGATCCGGCGCCACCGCCATGACCAGGGTCTCGACAAACCCGCGGATGGTGCCCAGGGCGACATCCGGTGTCAGGTTGAGGATCGAGAACCGGGCCAGCAGCCCATCGGCAACCACCCCGTGCATCGCCGTCTTCAGTCGATCGATTTGTTGCGCCTGGCGGTCGATGGGAAAGAATTCTCCCAGGCGCGACCAGTAGACGATGTTTTCCCGGTGATCCCCGGCGGTGGCCACCAGCTGGCGCGAGGGAATGGCGATACGGCTCGCCAGGGGCAGGCTGGTCGCGAAATCCTGAGAGATGGCGAAGCCGAAAGCGGGATAGCAGATCTCCGGCCGATGGAGTTGCAGGTCGTCGCTCTGGGTGTTCCCGTAGGCCAGCAGCATCATGATCTCCGCCCCGTCGGCGCCGCGGCGGTAGACCCTGCCCACGGTCTGGCCGTAGAGCTTCGAAAGCAGGCTGCCCTCGATCTTCGGCGCGACCAGGTCGGTCACGTCGTGCGAGGCCCAGTCGCCCGTGACGCGGGGAACGATCTCCTCCAGACGCGCGCCACCCAGAAGAGTCACGTGCCTGCGCGGAATGAGCCCGTAGGCGAGGCCCGCGGCCGCCAGACAAGCCCCGCCGACGAAAAAATCTCTCCGCGCGATCATTGGGCGGACGCCCGACGGGCCCGAAGGGCGAAGATCAGCCGATCGATGCCGAACACCATCAGAAGGGCGGCGGCGAACAGAAACATGCCGGCGGTGAAGTGCAGGAATCCCTGGGCAACCTCGTCGCCGTAGAAATAGGTCAAGAGCACGAGGGTCATGATCCGCAGGATGTTGGCGATGATCGCGATGGGAATCGCCAAGCCGGCCAGGACCAGGGAATAGCGCCACGAAGAGCCACGCAAAAGGTAGATGTAGAGAAGGCTCACCGCCACCAGACCGACGATGGAGTTCATCCCCGAACAGGCGTCCTCGACCAGGAGTTGGTATTGGGCGACGTAGATGGTGACCCCTTCGCGGGCCACGGGAATCCCCACCGCGTGGAGGCTGTTTGTCGCCACCAGCGAGACGAACTCCTTGAGCGGCGCGGTGACGCTGGCGAGCACCGATCCGGGAGGGGGGATGGCGAACGCCAGATAGAAAAAGGGAAACCAGTGCCTGAGCATGGCGCGAACGCCAAGCTGGGACTGAACGATGGCCAGACCGGCGCCGTAGACTCCGGCCGCCTCGAGGCTCAGGAAATCATAGGCGCGCCCAAAGACATAGATCACCAGCGAGGGGATCAGGATGGCGGCGGTCAGGCCGGGGTTGCCCGGCGTCGCCAGGCGGCGAAGCTCGGGAAGCTGGCGCCACACCAGCCAGGCGCCGGTGCACAGGATGATCGGCCCGTAGGCGCCGAACTCCTGCGACCACGCCTGATCCGCCAGCCGCGGCGCCGTCGGGATGGCGAGAACCGCGAAGCCCAGGATCAGCGGCCACGCACCGACGAAGTCGAAGGCGACGGAGCGCGCGCCCCGAGAGACCCCGGCGGTCATGGGGTCACGCCTGGTTGAGAACGGTCCCGATCACGCGCGCGTGATCGGCTTGCAACTGATGGTCGAGAGTTTTCAAATCGTCGATGAAGCTCTTGTTGCGGCCGGTGACGATCAGGCTGTAGCCCACCACCGTGCTGATCCGGCGCGCATCCGAACAACTGTTGGCCGGTGGCGTGTCGACGATCGTCGCGTCGAATTCCCTCAGGCAGAAGTCCATCAGCGATTTGAACCTGTCACCGGCGAGCAATTCCTGCGGATTGCCCGCCGATTCGCCGGCGTACATCACCGACAAATCGGCAAGAACGTCCGGTTCGATGCTGTCGCTGAAGTTGCCGTCGGGCGACAGGAGGCACTCGGCGAGCCCCGGTCCCCGGCGCGGCGGCCGGATAAGGCCCTCGATACTCGGGCGCCGCAAATCCCCGTCGATCAGCAGGGTTTTGATCCCGATCTGCGAGAGCGCCACGGCGAGGTTGGCGGCGATGAAGGAGCAACCGACCCCCGGGCTGGCGCCGCACACGGCCAGGGCCCTGCGGCCGAGACTCACGTGCTGGGCCATGATGTGGGTCCGCAACGCCCGGATCGATTCGGCCGCGGTATCCTGCGGGCGCGATATCGTAATCAGCGACGGGGAGAGGACATAGTCGTCCTCACCGGCGGGACCGCCGCTCGCGGGCGGTGGCGTTGCGATGTCTGGCCTGGTCAACACGGTCTGGCTCACGCTCGGGCCATCCCACGGCGGGACGGCCACTTTATGTCTGGCATCCGGATCCCGAACCTCGGGCGTCCGGCGGTCCTGGGCGTGGCCGGGGCGGCGACCACCCCGATCACCGGCGCGTCGATGGCCCCCTGGAGGTCCTCCACGCCGCGAACTCGACGGGCGACCAACTCCATGAGAAGCGCGACCAGAATTCCGACGGCGAACCCCAAAAGGAGTGAGCCGGGCACGATCAGCCAGTAGTTGGGAAAGCTCGGCGCCTTGGGCGCAACGGCGTTGCCCAGCGGCGTGAGACCGGCATCGCCGACGGCGGCCTCCTCTTGATACTGGGCGACCTTGGCCGAGGCGCGATTGTACTGGTCGCGCTTGAGATCGACGTCGAACTGAAGTTGATTGAGTTTGCCGATCTTGTCGCTGTTGGCGATGACCCTGGATTTCTGATTGGCGAGCAGCCGATCGAGTGCGCCGGCGCCGGACTCCGCGACGCCGCCGCGCCGCTCCTGAGCGGCGGCGGAGGCGACGGCCGCCCGCCGCGCCCGCATGGCGACGATATCGGGGTGATTGGGTCCGAGGCTCTTCGAGGCGACCGCCAGCGCCGCATCGATCTGGGCCAGTTCGGTCGCCGCCTGGCCAGGGCCGCCGGCCAGCATCGGCGCCGAAAGGCCGCTGGCCTGCATGTTCAGGGCCTGCAACCGGGCGGTATCGGAGTCGATCTTGTCGTTTTGCATAAAGACGCCGTTGGCGCGCTCATAATTCGCCTCGATGGTCTGGGCGACGTCGAGTGCCTGCTTGGCTTTGACCGCCTGGCCGGAGAACCATTCGGCATTGCGCTGGGCGTCCTCGCGCTTGAAGGCCAGGCTGGTATCGATATACGACTTGCGCAACGCGTCGGCGACAGCCTTGGCGTTCTCGGCGCTCGTGCCGGTGTAGGTGATCTCGAGTATGTTGCTGTCCTGGATCAACCGGGCCTTTGTATTGTCGATCACGAGCTGGGCGAGCCAGCGACGATAGTCCCGCGTGTCGCTCTTGGGTCGCTTCTGATACTGGGCGATCAGCGTCGGATCGCTCATCCATCCGAGTTGGTCGGCGACCTGGCCGGCCACGCTGTAGTCGGTGATCAGCTCGATTTGCGTGGAAACGAAGGTGCGCGCTTCCTGGCCGCCGACGATCTGGCCGGTGACCGGGTCGGGCTTCATCAGGTTCAGCATGACCCGCGAGTGCGCTTCCCACCGCGCCGGCAGGAGCTGGGTGACGATG
This sequence comes from Caulobacteraceae bacterium, assembly GCA_039935235.1. Lineage (GTDB taxonomy): Bacteria > Pseudomonadota > Alphaproteobacteria > Caulobacterales > Caulobacteraceae > Acaudatibacter. The sequence continues at coordinate 897 of JBDTKQ010000061.1, read as the reverse complement.
TAGGCGCCCACCAGACAGCTGAGGGTGGCGGCGAGGATGATCAGCCGCCGCGCCCAGAAGATCCGCAGAAACTGGAGGATATTCATATTGATCTCCCAAGCCGCGCGCGCATCAGAACAGTCTTTCGCCGATGATGACGATGTCGCCAGGCTCGATCTTGGCGTTGAGGTCGGAAATCTTGGCTTTCACGCCCTTGCGCGTGATCGTGACCTTCTTGTCCGTGCCCTCGGCATTGATCCCCCCGCCGCGGGCGATGGCCATGCGGACGGTCATGTCCGGCGACAACTGATAGGACCCCGGCGCATTGACCTGGCCGGAGATGTAGAAGATTTCCGCCTTTGGCGCATAGATTTTGTCGCCGGGCGACACATAGGGGTCCTGGGACGAGTCGCCGGTGGCGAGCTCACGCACCGACAGCCTGCGCTCCGGACCTTTTTGGGTCCGCAGGACGACAAATTCCGCCGCCGTCTCGCGCACACCGCCGACCCGCGCGAGAATCTCGGAGAGCCGATAGGGGCGGTCCACCGGCACGAGCCCGGGGGTGGTCACGTCGCCGAGCACGGTCACGTAGCGGCTGGCGTAGGAGACGATGTCCACCTTGACGATCGGGTGGGAAAAGAATCCGCCGTTCTCGAGGGCTTGGCCCACGGCGTCGCTGAAGGCGAGGGTCGTCTTGCCCACCGCCGGAAAACTGCCGAGATAGGGAAGCTGGATGGTTCCGTCCTCGGAGATCCGGCCCCGGGTGGTGAAGTCGGTGCGCCCAAGAATGCTCACTTCGATCACGTCGGAGGGACCCAGGACATAGTCCCTGTCCGCAAGCGAGCCCGGCGTGTCCGAAGCGGCCGGAGTCGCGGCGACGACCGCCGGCTTGGGCGCCGTCGCCGCCGAGGCGATCGT